>CALCUQ010000419.1 GCA_937906795.1 uncultured Bacteroidales bacterium
GGTAGCCTCCAGAATCACTTTTGCTACGCGCCCAAAATCCACTGCATTGTCCATCCCTTTTGCATTGCGGACATTATAACTCATTATTTTAAGCGGACCGGCTGCAAAAACTGCTGTAAGCGAAAGCAGCAGAACAAGCATTAAAGAGAAAATCTTCTTCATAAAAAACATCAATTATAGGGTTTAAGGCAAATATAGCAATTAAACTGGCCGGAAATTCCCTTTTTTTTCCCAACTTTATAGTCTGTAACGAATAAAACAATAAATACTATACTATGAAAATTGTAAGAAACATCTCATTATTGCTTCTTGCCGGAGCAATATCAGTGCCTGCATTTGCACAGAAAGGCAAAAAGGCGGAGGAAAAGCCGCAAGGATATGTATTTACAACGGTAAAGGCAAACCCTGTAACAGAAGTGAAGGACCAGAACGAGACAGGTACCTGCTGGTGTTTTGCAGGAATCAGCTTCCTTGAGAGCGAAGCCATTAAAAAAGGTGCCCCACAGGATCTCAACATCTCTGAAATGTTTGTTGTGTCAAAATCCTACACAGGAAGGGCAATCAAATATGTAAGATTGGACGAGCACCTTAAATTTGCATCGGGCAGCGACTTTGGCGATGTACTTTCTGTATTTGCAGAAGATGGCCTTGTTCCCGACAGCATTATGCCTGGACTCAACTACGGCGAAAAGGCACATATCCACTGGGAACTTACAGAGGTGCTGAACGGATATGTAAAGGCAGCAGCCAAAAACCCCAACAGGAAACTCTCAACAGCGTGGGTAAACGGATTCAACAACATAGTTTCCGCATACCTTGGAGAAACCCCGGAGAAATTCACATATGAGGGGAAGGAATATACTCCAAAAACATATGCACAATCACTTGGCATCAACCCGGATGACTACATCCTAATCACATCATACACCCATACCCCATTCTATGAGAAAATGGTTCTTGATGTTCCCGACAACTGGAGATGGTCTGAATACTACAATGTACCGCTTGATGAAATGGTGGAGGTAATTGACTATGCCATTGAGAACGGCTACACAGTTGGCTGGACAGCAGATATGAGCGAGAAGAGCTGGGGCGATGTTCCAACCATCCCTGATGTTGAGGCAAACCAGAAGGCTGCCGGCTCGGACGAGGCAAAATGGATTGGAGTTAGCAGAGAGGAGAAAGAGGCAGCGCTATACAACCGCAACTCACCTGGTCCTGAGAAAAAGATTACCCAGGAGATGCGCCAGATTGCATACGACAACAAAGAGACCACAGACGACCACGCAATGCACATCTTTGGAATAGCAAAAGACCAGAACGGCACCAAATACTATATGGTAAAGAACTCTTGGGGCCCTTCAAACAAATACAACGGCAACAATTATGCATCAGAGTCTTACGTAAGATACAAGACAATGAACATAATGGTAAACAAAGCAGCCGTTCCTGCCCACATCCTCAAGAAACTTGGATTGTAATGATGCACATAAAAACACAGAATGCCGGATCCTCCAAAGGTCCGGCATTCTTTATTAAAAAAATCTCAATCTACCTGGTTGGACTCATCTTCCTCTCATACGTATCGGTTATAAGGGTTAGGGCTCCGTCACCGGTAACATTGCAGGCAGTTCCAAAGCTGTCCTGAAGTGCAAAGACTGTCAGCATTAAAGCTGTACCTGTTGCATCAAATCCAAGAACACCTGTGATAAGACCTAAAGAAGCCATAACTGTACCACCCGGTACACCAGGAGCTCCAATAGCAAAAATTGCAAGTAATGCACAGAAGAGAATCATTGTTCCCATTGATGGTAATGTACCATAGAGAACTTTTGAAACGATCATAACGAAGAATACTTCTGTTAATACAGAACCGCAAAGGTGAATGTTTGCAAACAAAGGCACACCAAAGTCTACCATGTCATCACGAAGAACTTTTGATTTCTTTGCACAGCTAAGAGCTACTGATAATGTAGCAGCTGAAGACATTGTACCAACAGCTGTGATGTATGCAGGACCATAGTGCTTCAATACTTCCATAGGGTTCTTTCCTGAGTATGCACCTGCTACACCGTAAAGAACTGCTAACCAAATGTAGTGACCAATCATAACGATGATAACTGCGCTAAGGAAGATTGGTAACTGTTTTGTAATAGTACCGTCATATGATAATCCTGTGAATGTGAAGCAGATGAAGATTGGAAGAATCGGAATAACAATCTTAGATACGATTTCTAATACGATCTTCTGGAATTCATCTAAAATAGTAATAACTGTTTTTGCCTTTGTCCATACTGCTGCAAGACCGATTAATACAGAGAATGCCAAAGCACTCATAACCGGCATAATCTGTGGAATTG
>CALCUQ010000420.1 GCA_937906795.1 uncultured Bacteroidales bacterium
GTAGCCGCTTATGCGCTCGACGCCGCCGGAATCGGACCCGGTGACGTCATTGGCATTCAACTACCCAACTGGAACGAATGGTTGATTACACACTTGGCAGCCCTGCGGGTAGGAGCGATCACCAATCCGCTGATCCCGATCTATCGCGACCGCGAAATTGGCTTCATGGCAGATAAGGCAGAAGTCAATGTCCTGTTTGTGCCAGGTGATTTCCGCAATTACGATTATGTCGCGATGGTCGAGCGGTTGCGGCAGAAGCTGCCGACGCTGCACAAAACCGTGGTGGTCCGTGCGGGCTCAAGCTTCGGTGACTCTGACTTTTACACCGGCTGGAAGGACTTCTTAGCCACCGGGCGCAATCAGCGTGACAGGGCGCCCAAGGACTTCACCAGTCAGCGGCCCTCGCCAAATGAGTTGTCGTTGATCATGTATTTGGTAGTAACCTTCATCTGGCTCTCACCACCGAACTGTTTAACCTCAACAGTCTCACCAAACTCAGCATTTGCTGCAGTTCTGATATCCTCAGCTACTACCTCTTTGTCAAATCTTAACACATAGGTTCTACCACCTGTAAAATCAACACCGTATGTAAATCCTTTTGTAAAGATAAAGCCCAAGCAAATTAAGCACAATGCAATTGAAACTGCAAAACTTGTTTTTCTTGCCTTAAGGAAGTTAATGTTTGTATTTTGCAAGAAGTTCTTAGAAACACTGCTCTCAAAAGTAATGTTCTTGTTTTTACCCAATCTTGACTCAAAGTAAAGTCTTGTAATAAAGATAGAGGTTAACAATGAAGTAATGATACCTATTACCAATGTGGTAGCGAAACCTTGAACAGGACCGGAACCAAACATAAACAATACAATACCAGTAATAATTGTTGTTAAGTTACCGTCTATAATTGCAGAGTAAGCATTGCTATAACCATCCTTAATGGCAGCTCTCAATGCTTTTCCTGCTCTTAGCTCCTCTCTTACACGCTCATAGATAATAACGTTTGAGTCTACCGCCATACCTAATGTAAGTACCAAACCTGCAATACCTGGCAATGTTAGTACTGCACCAAAAGATACCAATGCACCAAACAAGAACAAAACATTACATAACAATGCAATATTTGCTGCAACACCTGCACCCTTATAGAAGATAAGCATATATAGAAGTACAAGCAAGAATGCAATAACAAATGAAAGCATACCGGCTTTGATTGAAGCCTCACCCAAGCTTGGTCCCACAACTTGCTCTTGAACTATAGTTGCAGGAGCAGGAAGTTTACCTGATTTAAGAACGTTAGCCAAGTCCTCAGCCTCAGTAATGGTAAAGTTACCTTTAATTTGTGAACGGCCATCTGTAATCTCATTTTGAACAGTAGGATATGAATAAACCATACCATCAAGAACAATTGCAATAGATCTGTCAATATTGTCTGCAGTCAATCTTGCCCAAACTCTTGCACCCTCAGCATTCATTGCCATATCTACCATTGGAGAACCACCAGTGTTACCATAAGCAATACTTGCGTCTGTAATTACACCACCATCCAATGGAGCTTTACCGTCTCTTGAAGTACATTTGATTGCAATCAAATCAAAGATTGAACTTGTAGGATCATTCTGATTAGCTTTTACTGTCCATCTTGGAACAAACTCAATTGGGAAAAGAGCTTTGATTTGAGGAAGATTCAAATAAGCATTGATTTTTGCAGTATCTCTGTAGTGAGCTCTACCAATGCTTGGACCAGGCATTAACTGACCATTGTAAGCATTAGGGTTCAAAACAAAGAACAATGGATTTTGCTTAGCAAAAGCAGCTGCATCAGCCGACAAACTGTCCTCAGCTACAAGAGCTTCCTCAATATTTTGAGTTTTTGCAGAATCTGCACTCTCAACATTATCTACCGAAAGGATCTCTGCAAGGGCCATATTGGCTTGCTCAAGGAATGGATAAATCTCACCATTCTCGTATGTAGGCCAGAACTCCAAAGAAGCAGTTCCTTGAAGCAATTTTCTAACACGCTCAGGCTCTTTTACACCTGGAAGCTCTACAAGAATTCTACCTGTATTACCAATTTTTTGGATATTAGGTTGAGTTACACCAAAGCGGTCAATACGGTTTCTCAAAACGTTGAATGAGTTTGCAATAGCACTCTCAGCCTCTGTTTTGATAATAGACATAACCTCTGAATTGGTATTCTCCGGTTTAATTTTATCACGCATCTCATAAGTACCAAAAATGCTTGACAATCTCTTGCCAGGAGCAACCTCATCCCAGCTTTGCTCAAATAGAGTTAGGAAATCCTCTCTGCTGGTCAACTCTTTTTGAGAAGCAAGATTCAATGCCTCAATAAACTCTGGAGACTGATTGTTATCTGCAAGAGCAACCAAAAGATCTTTCAGTTGGACTTGTAGCATAACGTTCATACCACCTTTCAAGTCTAGACCCAAGTTAATCTCTTTCTCTTTAACCTCTTTATAAGTAAAGCCTAAAAATACTTTCTCAGAAGAGATTGAATCTAGATAAAATCTGTTTTTCTCTTTGTAAAGTGAATCCAAATAGAAAGCTTTGTCAAGCTCATTGATACTTGCAAAAGCAGGACTCAACTTCTCAGCCTCAACAGCAGCCTTAGCATACTCCTCAGCTTTTTTCTCTTGATGACTGGTAGCCCAAGTAAATGATAATGAATACAAACAAGCTACCGCGATTAAAATTGCCACAAACTTAATGGCTCCTTTACTTTGCATATGTTTATATAGTTTTAAATTTATTAGTTTCTCAAAAAATATGCTTTACCTGCGAAATTAACGTGCAAATGTACAATTTTTTCCTAATATATAAAGTATTTCATACATTTGTAGTTACATTTTTATATTTGCAATGGCACTAAAAAGGTATATATCACTCATAATTTCTATTCTTATCCCTGTTTTAAGTTGTTATGCTCAGGATTTTAAGGATTTATATCATAACGCTGAAAATTTTCACAAAAATTATTTTTTCAGCAAATCAATTCCAATTTACGACACTCTCTTAACAAAAGATATAGATTCCACTTTTATGGCCAATGTCCATAACAGCCTTGTTGCAAGCGAAAACGGAAAAAACATGTTGCAATATGCAGCAAATGTGGAACCTGTATTACAACAGACAACTGCTTTTGAACATTTCTTTTTAAAATATCCGGGCTTCAACAATAAGGAATGGGTAAAGACTCCACAAAATCTTATTGGAAAGAACTCTTGTGCCACTATATACAATTATATGCACTATCCAGAGGGTGCAACAACGTTAGTATACAGTGCTCCTAACGAGAATGGTGCATGGAACATCCATTTTATAGAAAAGATTTCAGATACCACCTGGAGTGCCCCAGTTCCTCTTAATGAGAATATTACCACAATAGGAAATGAAGTGTTCCCATATTTGTCGGCCGACAAAAAACAACTCTTTTGTGGGGATGCACATTTGTGAGTTGTTTTTTTGTTTCTAAATTTCAGTATAGTCAAAAATTAATCCTATATTTGAATCATGAAGGCGTCCGATTATATTTGTTAGGTCTTTGTTTTTTAAATTAA
>CALCUQ010000421.1 GCA_937906795.1 uncultured Bacteroidales bacterium
AATTTATATAAAGTTTCCTTACTTCCAACACCACGTTTGCAGTCACATAATCCCTGATAATATCTGCGGATAATCTCCTGCTTAGAAGCCTCTCTGCATGCCTCATCATCAATAATACAGTTACCCACCATATTAACGCCCATATCCGTGGGTGATTTGTAAGGGGACTTGCCACTGATTCTCTCAAAAATAGCATTAAGTACAGGAAAGATCTCAACATCCCTGTTATAGTTAACAGTGGTCTCACCATATGCTTCCAAATGGAACGGATCAATCATGTTCACATCATTGAGGTCTGCAGTTGCTGCCTCATATGCAATGTTTACCATGTGTTTCAATGATAGATTCCACACTGGGAATGTCTCAAATTTTGCATACCCGGCCTTATTTCCTCTTTTGTTTTCGTGATACAACTGGCTTAAACATACAGCCATTTTACCACTTCCAGGTCCTGGAGCAGTTACAATTACAAGAGGTCTTGTAGTTTCTACATAATCATTTTTACCAAAACCTTCTTCTGAATCAATTAGTGCAACATTATTTGGATAACCCTCTATTGTATAGTGATAATAGACTTTAATACCAAGTCTTTCCAATCTCTTTCTGTATGCATCTGCACTTGCCTGACCGTTATAGTGTGTAATAACTACACAGCTTACATACAAGCCAACATTTTCAAACTCATCTTTAAGTCTTAATACATCTTCGTCATAAGTAATACCAAGGTCACCTCTGATTTTATTCTTTTCAATATCAAGGGCACTAATTACCAAAAGAATCTCTGCTTCATTTTTAAGTTGCAGAAGCATTTTTAATTTGCTGTCGGGATTAAAACCTGGTAAAACTCTGCTGGCATGGTGGTCATCAAACAATTTTCCGCCAAATTCCAGATATAGCTTGTTGCCGTACTGTGTTATCCTTTTCTTTATTTCCTGAGATTGTATCTCTAGGTATTTGTTATTATCAAATCCAATATTCATCTTATATTACACTCCTTCTTTAGAATGTTAGTCTCATCTGATACCATGTAACACCTCCATGTTCAGAGCCGGAAACACCTTCATTAACAAAGCCAAACTTTGCATAATAATGAACCAGTTTATCTTTACATGTTAGTACAAGACCTTTTCTGCCTTGCTGTTTTGCATCAGAAATTGCTTTTTCAATCAAAATTGCAGCACATCCCTGTTTTCTGTATGATGGTATTGTATTAACGCCAAAAATCATTTGCCACTCTCCTTTTGGATTATGCATAGATGCATCTGCAAACATCTCATCTGTAAGTGTAGGAATATCAGTTACCATTCCATCCACAAAACTGACAAGTTTGTCACCATCAAATAAAAGCCAGAAATGATCTGCGTATACTTTAAGTCTTTGTTCTATAGACTCTCTACTTGCAGCCTCTGCTGGTGGAAAACACTCGTTTTCAACTGCCGCCAAAGCATCCAAATCAGAAAGTTTACCTGTTCTTATTTCCATAAATTAAAATGGTTTATAAATTTCTCTTGCTTTTTTTGTATCCATCAAATCAAAATGCCACCACTCCTCTGCTATGGGTTTCATTCCTGATTCGGTCATTACTCTTCTTAACAACAGACGGTTTTCCAACTCACGAATTGTAATTCTACCATCTTTTAACAATTTTTCTTCATTAGTTGTTCTTGCATCGTCACCAAAATAATCATATTCTGAACCCATTGGAAGAGGATGACCGGTACAGTCAACTAATGTTACATCTACTGCAGCAGCTATATTGTGCATTCCAGGACGTTTTGTTGGGTTTGCAACAAAATCCTCCATATCAGTCCCTTCTACCATAGCCCACATCTCTCTCTGAACTTCTATTGGTCTTGCAGCGTCATATACTATAAGTGTAAGATCTGGCCTTAGTTTTTTTAGCAGTTTTTGCGCATTAACCAGTTTTTCTGCAAGTTCAGGCAACATAAATGCCTTGTTAAGTCCATGGTATAGTTTTCTGCCCATAAAATTATATGGTGTTGCATATACCAGATGAACCATTATTGTAGTGTCAAGTTCAGCAATATTTACAAGGCCTGCGGCTCTTAATTTAGCCTCTCTTGGGGTGTCGGCATTAGGGTTGTCGTTAATTTGTGCACAATTATTGCATGATACCAATGATGCAGCAATAAGCACAATTACAAAGGCGAAAAGGGTTAGTTTTTTTGCATTCATAGAAATAAATTTAATTTTACAAAAATAATAAATCGCTTTGTAAACTATTAAACTTTATTTAAAAAAATATGTTATAGTGTTGCATTTTATTAAGTACTAAGGAATTAAAAATTGATTGTTTTTATTATGAAAGAGATTAGATTAAAATTTTTACTTGGGTTGGTTTTGTTTGGTTTACCATTAATACATTCCTGTTCAGATGACAATGATTATGATGAATTATATGCCAATGCATTGGTTACAGTTAAACCACTAGATAATGGAAATGATTTCTTCCTTCAATTGGATGAAAATACAGCCCTGAAACCTGTTAATATGAGTAAAGCACCTTACGGGAACAAGCAAGTTAGAGCTCTTGTCAATTATGAAGATATTGATGATGCAGATGATCTTAATGGATTTGATCCCAACAGCAGATTCAAACCAGTTGAACTTAATTGGATTGACAGCATAAGGACAAAAGAAATTGTACATACATTGGGTGAGATTGACAATATAAAAGAGTATGGAAATGATCCACTTGATATTGTAAGAGACTGGGTAACCATTGCTGAGGATGGCTATTTGACTCTAAGATTCAGGACATTTTGGGGCTACACCAACATAAAACACTCATTGAATCTGATTTATGGAGAAAATCCTAATGACCCTTATGAGGTAATTCTTCATCACAATAATAACGGAGATTTTAACGAACGTGTTGCAGATGGTATTATTGCTTTTGATTTGTCAAAATTACCAGATACAAATGGAGAATATGTAAACCTTACTTTAAAATGGAATTCAATTGCACACAGGGGTTACAAGTCAATTGTTTTTAAATATAAGACAAGAAGCACTATTAACACTAATTCTGGCACAACTCTTGCAAATATAAAATATGAGGTTAAAGTTGAATAATTAAGGTTAATAAGTGAACATAAAATTAAAATAAGGCCGTTCAAAAGAAATTTT
>CALCUQ010000422.1 GCA_937906795.1 uncultured Bacteroidales bacterium
CCGGTAGACAGAAGCAAGGCAACCGGTCTGGTAAAACAAATCATTGATGCTTTTAACAGCTCCGAATATATGCACCTTGCCATAGCTCCGGAAGGAACAAGAAAGAAAACTGCTAACTGGAAACCAGGATTCCACCTTATAGCAAAATCTTGCAATATTCCGGTATATCTTGGATACTTTGACTGGAAAAAAAAGGTGGTTGGAAGAGGTGAAAAAATTGAACTTACAGATGATTTCAAATCTGAAATAAAACGCATTAGAGCCCATTATAAAAAGATTGGAGTTGTAGGCAAACATCCGCATATGTTTACAACGGGGGACGATTTGGACTAATTTAACATATTAGGGATGCCAAAAGTTGCTTTTGTGCACCCCTATTATATTTATAATATATATGGAATTCAAAACATTAAAAGAATTATTCAATTGTGCAATAAAGGAATATGCAAAAAATATGTTTTTGTGTATGAAAGGTGGCACAGAGTACTCGTATGCCCAATTTGGAGAGAAGACAAAAGAGATATCTGCACTTCTTATGCAAAACCGTATTAAGGCAAAAGATAAAGTTGGTATCCTTGCTCAGAACATATCAAACTGGGGTGTCTCTTTTATGAGTTGTGTTGCATACAACAGAGTAGCTGTTCCTATGCTTCCAGATTTCTCAGAAATGGAGATTACAAATATTATTGAGCACTCCGGCTGTAAAGCATTGTTTGTTTCAAAGAAATTGTACAACAAAATATCAGACAACATTAAAGAGAAACTGGATTGTATTATTGAAGTTGACAATTTTACTGTACTAAAAGGCGAAGAGCTTAACAGTGACCAGGCAAATACAGAAGAATACGCAAAAAGAATTGCTCACCTAAAACAGCAGATGCAAGAGAGCCAATATACTCCAATGGAGGAAGATCTGGCTACAATTATCTATACATCCGGTACTACAGGAAATTCAAAAGGTGTAATGCTTACACACAAAAACTTGTCAACTCACTTGTATTCTGCAAGAAAATTGAGACCAAGTTTTGAATGGGACGTATGGTTGTCAATACTTCCACTATCCCATACACTGGAATGCAGCCTTTCTTTCCTGTTGCCTTTTTCGTCGGGATCACAGGTACACTACCTTTCAAAAGCACCTACCCCTACAATCTTGCTCAATGCACTAAAAGAGGTCAGACCTACAACTATGCTGGTTGTTCCTCTGATTATTGAAAAGATTTACAGGAATGCTATCCTTCCAAAAATCAAAGCTAACCCTATAATGGCAAAAATGTACAAGTCTGCCATTGGCAGAAAGATGATTAATGCTGTAGTCGGTAAAGAGATGAAAAAGATGTTTGGAGGAAGAATTAGATTCTTTGGTATTGGTGGAGCAAAATTGGATGGCGAAGTTGAGAAATTCCTGCTGGAGGCAAAGTTCCCATATGCAATCGGATATGGTCTCACCGAGACTTCCCCACTTCTGGGATATTCAATGCACGGATGGAGAGCAGTAGGTTCATTCGGTTACCCTGTATATAAT
>CALCUQ010000423.1 GCA_937906795.1 uncultured Bacteroidales bacterium
GATTGGAGCCAGGTGATATTATTGAGAAGATCAATGGTGAGGATACCAAACCTTTAACTGCAGACCAATGTACATCAAGAATGAAAGGCCAGCCAAATACCCAGGTAACCTTTACTGTAAGAAAAGGAAGGACAGGAGAGGTAAAGGATATTGTGGTAACAAGAGATAGAGTTCATATTCCCGACGTATCATATTACGGTGTTTTAAGAGATTCCATTGGATATATAAAGATTGATGGCTTTACAGTGGGAGGAGGGCAAGCAGTAAGAAATGCCTTTATATCGCTAAAAGAGAAAGGAATAAAGAGATTAGCATTGGATTTGCGTTCAAATGGCGGTGGCCTTATGGATGAGGCAGTAAACCTTTTGTCAATCTTTTTACCAAAAGGGACAATGGTTGTTTCTGCAAAAGGGAGAACACCAGACTCAAACTTTTCATATTCAACAAAAGTTGAACCTGTAGATACCACAATGCCTGTTATGGTGCTGGTAAATTCGGGGTCGGCATCATCGTCGGAGATTGTCGCAGGTGCTTTGCAGGATCTTGACAGAGCTATTATAGTTGGAACAAGAACATATGGAAAGGGGTTGGTTCAGACAGTATTGCCAGTACCTTACAATGGCAAGTTAAAAGTTACAACTGCCAAATATTACACCCCAAGCGGAAGATGTGTTCAGGCAATAGATTATTCCAACAGAAATGATGACGGTAGCGTAGGTTTTGTTCCGGATTCTCTAAAAAAAGAGTTCAAGACAAAATTGGGAAGAAGTGTATTTGATGGAGGTGGAATTACTCCAGATTCAACAATAAAGGCGGGAGTTTACAGTAGGCCTGCATTCTCATTGGTTGTAAATGATATTTTTGGAGAATATGCTATTGAGTTCTATAAAAAGAACCTTTCAATCCCTTCTGTAAAAGAGTTCAAACTTACAGATGAGCAGTATGCAGATTTTGTTGAATTTGCATCAAAGAAAAAGTTTGACAGCAGAAGTGATGCCCTTACACACTTGGACAAAATGATAAAAGCTGCGCAGGATGAGGATTTGTATGAAGCATACAAAGCAGAATTTGAGGCTCTTAAAGCTAAACTTGATATAGACAAAAAGCAGATGCTCAATCTAAAACGCAGTGAACTGCAACCTCTGTTGGAAGAGGAGATTGTAACTAAATATTACTACACAGAAGGAAGTGTAGAAAAGATTCTCCAAACAGATACCCAATTGCACAAAGCATTGGATTTGTTCTGATTATTTGAATTTCTTTATCAGGAAAGAAGGATTAAGTCTTATATAAACGCCAAAAGCAATAGAGCACGCAGATTTCTGCGGCTCTGCTGGGGCGCTTGAATATATATATCCACCTTTAGAACTCAAATGGTAATAGGCATCAACCTCAGCACCAACAGAACATATCTTGCCAAACTTTTTAGTGAATTCAATATGCCCGTATAGCATAGAGGGTTTGCTATATACAAATCCGGGATCGCAGACAGAAACACAACTGAAGAATGGGCTTCCCATTATTGAAACAAAGTCTTTGCCCCACCAATATCCGGCTTTTACCTGCATCCATTTCATTTGGGCGGCAGCCCAGGCATTTATGCCATAACCTCTCTCAACAGGGAGAACTTCTCCTGCACATTGGTTAAAATAGAATGCCATAATCTCTGCACTTATTTTTCTTAAGAATCTTGTCTTGCTTATCTGATATGAAGCATTTATACCAGCTCCTGCATTGAGCCATGTCTGTATTCCGGCAGCCACCGAATCTATCTCACCTCCCTGATGTCTGAACACTACCTGTAGTGGAATATTCATCTGGAAATCTGAATCTTTGTCTGTTACCCAACCTTTTGTAGACACGCCGGCGTAAAACACCTCCTGCTCATCGTCTCCTCTAAAGATAAAGTTGTTCCAGTCAACCCATCCGTCGGCAGAGAATCTTTCTGAATCATAAAGAAGCTGGATACCCATCTGGGGGTCTGCAGTAAGGTTGAGTTCGCTATTGTACAAAGCATTGTTGTACTGGTGGTTTGCCGCTCCATAAATGCTCCCCATTACAAGGTTGAAATTTTTGAAAAGTTCAATCGGTTATGGCGGTTCGTGCTTTCAAAAAGATTTGTTGAATCTGATTTA
>CALCUQ010000424.1 GCA_937906795.1 uncultured Bacteroidales bacterium
TCCCCTCCAAAAGCAGGATATTCTTTTACTATTTCTTTCATCAAGGATTTCTCATCATGTAAATGGTCCTTATATTTTTCAAGCAACATATCGTACACCACCTCAGCAGAATAGCAACAACCCTCATGTCCATTAGGTGCAAGATGCATAACAGGCGCTCCATCAATAATAAATTCAGTCGCGGGTACAAATCTCATAATGGTACTATTAACCACAATATCACTAGCTATATTATAAAGCCATTTATTATATTTTTTTGACCTTGAACAATGTTTTAGTGCACAATGAAGTACTTCATGCATCATTATAAACCCTAATTCATTATCGCTTAGCCGATTGGCAAAATCAGGATCCACCATAATATGTTTCATATCGGTTGCAGCAGTACCTATTTTTTCTAGTTTTATCTCCAAATTCATTGCCAAACTACCCAATAATGGATACCTTTGAAGCAACACAGCTCTTATATGAGATAACCGCTTTAATAAAAATCGTTGCTTTGTATTTTTTGAACTATTTTTACCCATACGTTACTCCTTTTTTGCCGGAATAATATCGAAACTAAACTTTGTCAAACTAGTAGATGAATAGCTGTCTTCCAAATAGTCAATTTTAAACTCATAACCTTCTCTGTCACACCAATCTTGTAGTTCTTCTATACTTTCTAGCTCATCCAAAAAGAATCTACAAAAATCTTGAGGCATATGTTCACATACAAAACTAGCAGCATTATTTAATTCTTGTTTGCTAATATTACCTCTACCAAGCTTTAGCTTATTTTTAATATAACCAACCATAGAATGTAAGATTGAATACATAACATCCATAGTAAAAGGACATGAAACTTCATTTCCCTCAAATATATCCTTCACTGCAGGAAAATATTTCTGATTTTCACAATAAGCTAAAAATTCAGAGGCTACTACTGTTCCTACACAACCAGCAATTCTACTATAATGCTCATTAACGGTACTATAGTCTTCTTCATCACACATTAACTTTAGAATATTGGATACAAACATCCATGATCTTGGAGTTGGAAATGCCACCTGATTTACATCCAACTCCTCTTGATAAAGCTTTGAATTGTCAAAGGCAAGATAACCTAATACAAGTGGATGCACGCTGTTTTGCATAGCCCACTTACTCCAGGACTCAAAATCAGAGGCAACCTCAATATGTCTAAGTCTGTTAGCCAAAGCATTTGGCATTCTGTATGCTACTGAATGGTCTGTTGTTCTGTTACCTGCTGCTATAACAATACAGTTATCTGGTAACTTATGCTCTCCTATCATTCTATCCAAGGTTATCTGATAGGCTGCTGCCTGAACTGTCTGAGGAGCCGCAGATATCTCATCAAGGAAAAGAATATTTACAACCTCCTTTGATGGGTC
>CALCUQ010000425.1 GCA_937906795.1 uncultured Bacteroidales bacterium
AACTTTCGGGGTTCATGTCAAGGTCAGCCTCCCGCTTTTTATCCACTGTTTCAACTGTTAGTTGAATGAGTATCTGATTGTAAATTGCATTAGGTATGTAGAGCTTGTTCCAAATGTAGGAGCAAATGCATCTTTAAGAACCTCAGTACCATATCTTTGGAATTGGTATACAGGCTCTTGAACACCCTCTTTAATTCTACGGTTAGATTGTTTTAGGATAGAAGCAACAGTAAATGATTGTTTGTTACCCCAATCTTTGCATAGAAGGTTACCTAAGTTCTTGATATCAAGGCCAACAGATAGAGTATTCTTGTTACCACCTCTTGTCTTGATAAAGAAGTCTTGAGTAATCTTAAGATCGAATTGATGAACCCATGGATATACCAAACCGTTACGCTCAGCGTATTTACCTTTTCTTGTCTTAAGGTAAGAGTTATTGTTTACAAAGTTCCAGAAATCAGCAGCTTGAGCAGATGCAGTATAAGTTTGTTTAGCTCCGTTAGCATCTGTGTAAGTATAGTCACTGAATTTTAGCTCATTTTGAGAATTAGGAACATAGATAAGGTTATTTGCACCACCATCATTTACAACTGAACTTGTGTAAGTGTATGATACTCTACCTTGAGGACCACCCTCATAGAACAAAGCAACACTTGTTCTAAAGTTCTTGCCATAATTGATACCATAACTCAAGTTAGCAATCAATCTGTGAGGCATTACATAACTTGGAGCAGCAAGTTCCTCAAAGTTATTACCATTTACAGTATATGAGTTCATCCATGCAGAATACATTTGGTCACCAAAACCATCACCAAGGCTCTTAGCTGTTGAATAGGTATATGCTACCATAGCGTTAAGACCTTTCCAGTATGTTTTCTCCAATTTTGCAGTTAAAGAGAAATATCTTCCGCTCTTCTCTGCATTTCTTAGCAAGTATGCATTATACATTGTTTTGTTATAAGCATCTGCATAGGTATTTTTAACACCTGCACCCCAAATGTATCTGTTATCGTTAGTTCCATTTGTCTCTTTGCTAGGATCCATAAGTGCAATGTTATCAATCTTAACTGGGTTGATATCATAGTTGAAGATACCCTCCAAGCTAGCAATGAAACCACCAGGAATCTTAACATCAGCTGCCAAAGAAGTTTTCCATGTTTGAGGCATCTTCAAATCTGGAGCCATTAGAGAACAAGATGAAGGAAGACCTGCAGCAGCAGAACCAGGACCATTAGGATAAATTTGTGCCAAATCTTTCTCTCTGTTACCAGTAAAGTTTGGAACAACTTGATTACCACCCTCAACTGCTGTATAAGTAGATTGAAGAACGTTAGCATCACCGGCTTGAGCTACAATCCATACGAAAGGTAGTCTACCAGTGAAGAAACCAGTACCTCCTCTAAGGATGAATTTTCTGTTGCCAAGAACATCCCAGTTAAAGCCGATTCTTGGAGAAACCATTAGTTTGGTTGAAGGAAGTTGTGCTGTACTGTAGTGTCTTTGAGCGTGAGTTTTACCTCTATCCAACATACCACCCTCATAATCTGCCATACCTACATTGTAGATAGCATCATTATATGTATCCAATGAAGGGTATGAAGGAATCTCAAATCTGATACCTGCTGTCAATTTGAATCTGTCGCTGATATTTAGCTCATCCTGTAGATAAATAGAGAACTGATTAAAATTGAATGAAGGGAATGCTTGTGAGAAATCATCTTTAAATGAGTGAGTAATAGCATATTGGTGAGGGTTATCAAATACAGTACCTGCATTGATTGCATTTAACAAATCTTGCTCTGTATTAAATCCAAAAGTATAGTAACCAGCACCAAATCTTTGGAAACCGTTCTTTGTTTTGTTATGCTCATATTGCAAACCAAAAGTAAACAAGTTAATACCTTTACTCCATGTTAGCTCATCTGTAACAGTAATGGTCTTAACGTCTCTCAAGTTACCATAAGAGAACAACTCAGTACCAAATGAAGTATAATATTTACCCTCAACTCCTATATCAACAAATGGGAAAAGACCACCCTCTGTACTTCTAGGCTCATCTTGGTGAGAGTAAGTTACACGCAATAGATTATTAATTGCACCATCTGCAAATCTTGAGTTCAACTCACCAGAGAATGAATGGTAGTTTTGCTCTTGGAAATATCTTGCATTCTGATAGTAGATAGCCGACATATTGGTTCTGTTTCCACTTAACCAATATCTGTCTGCCAAACCAGAAGTTGAAGTAGATGGGTTAGAAGGGTTTTTCTTGTTTGTTGTGTTATATCTCAAACTAAGTTTGTGATTTTTATGGATATTCCAGTCTAAACGAGCCAATACTTTGTAACCTGGGCTATCAGATGAATAACCTTGATAAGCACCTGTATTGTAACCATATTTTGTAGACAAGAAGTTAGATAGTGCATCCAAAACCTCTGCTTTTGGACGAGCTACACCATCTGAACCATCTGTATAAGGATTGCTTGAAGTAGAAGCAACTCTTGATGGACCAGGAGCAGTCACTTTCTCAAACTCAGCATTAACAAAGAAGAACAATTTATTTTTGATGATTGGACCACCCAAAGAGAAACCGTAAGTAGTAATACGATCTTTTGTGCGAGCTCCTAATTCTTCACCTTTGAAGTTAGTGTTACCACGCATAAACTCATTACGGTGATAAGCATAAGCTGAACCCTTTAGTTCATTAGTACCTGATTTAGTTACAGCATTAACACCACCACCGATAAAGTTAGTTTGGCGAACATCATAAGGAGCAATTACAACTTGTACCTCTTCGATAGCTTCAAGTGATACTGGATTACCACCACCTGGAAGTCCTGAAGAAAGACCGAAGTTGTTATTGAAGTTTGCACCGTCGATTGTGAAGTTAGATGAACGACCATCACCACCGGCAAAGCTCATACCATTACCGCCATATGGAGAAAGTTTAGCGATATCAGTGATGCTTCTGCTCACTGTAGGCATAGATTGCATTTGTGAACTTGAGATGTTTGTTGCAGCACCTGTTTTCTCTCCTGCGAACTTAGAAGCAGATTGTGCAATTACAACAGCTTCGCTAAGAAGTTCAGCATCATCTTTAAGAGTAGCATTAATGCTATACTGCTCACCAAGTTGAAGAACTACCTCGCTGTAAATCTGTGTTTGATAACCTAAACAAGAGATTTCCACGCTGTAAGGACCACCGACACGCATACCTTGAATGGTATAGCGGCCATCTTGGTTAGTAATCACGCCATAAACTGTACCGGAAGGTTGGTGTGTAGCTACTACAGCTGCACCAATTACTGTCTCACCAGTTTCGTCTATG
>CALCUQ010000426.1 GCA_937906795.1 uncultured Bacteroidales bacterium
TTTCAAGCACCTTGTTGCTGCAGGTGTGGATATGGTTATGGTGGCTCATCTGGGCATTCCTGCGCTTGATCCGTCGGGAACACCTTCTTCAATATCCAGACCTATAGTTACCGGGTTACTGAGGGAAAAACTGGGCTTCAAAGGGATTATTTGTACTGATGCGCTCAATATGCACGGTGTAGCCAAGGAGAGCGGACTTGAGAAGAAGGAAATTCCATTGGCTGCATACAAGGCTGGTGCAGACATTCTCCTTATGCCGGAGGATGTGGAGAATTCAATTACAATTATAGAACAGGCCCTCAAACGTGGTGAAATAACTATGGCCGGGCTTGATGAACGTGTAAAGAAAATGCTTGCCCTTAAGGCACGTCTTGGAATTCTTGACAAGGGGTATTCTCCATACGTAGAACTGGATGGCATAGAGAAGAGGGTAATTGTACAGGAGAATCTGGATCTTATGCAGCAGATTGCTAAGAACAGTATGACAGTGCTGTTCAATGACAATTCTGCAGGTTATGGACTTCCTGTCACTTTTGAAGGGAAGAAGGTGGCGTATGTAGGTTACAAGAATCCTGCTCTTGGTCGTGAGTTTGGTGAGATTGCAAACAGATACGGCAAGGTTGATACAATATTGCTTGCAAATGACGCCTCTTTGGCAGCCCTTAAAGATGCAAGGAACAGGTTGCGCAACCACGACCTCATTATAATGGGTTTCAATGAAACAGACCAGAGGCCGCATAAAGGTTATGCCATAAATGTGGAGGAGGTTAATTTCATTACAGACTGGGCGGCAGAACAGCCTATGATTGCCGTTTATCTTGGTTCCCCTTATGCCCTTACCAGAATACCGGGGTACAGGAATTTTTCTGCTTATGTGCTGGGTTATTCAAACAACCAGGCAAACAATTTTGCTGCAGCACAGGTTGTTTTTGGAGGAACACCGGCAATAGGAGTCCTCCCTGTAACGGCAGCATCGTTCAAGGTTGGGGAATCTGTTGTTATTCCGGAGAGGTTCCGTGAGGAGTATCACGAATTTGTAGGCA
>CALCUQ010000427.1 GCA_937906795.1 uncultured Bacteroidales bacterium
AGACATAACAAAACCCCGAAAGTTTTTTGTCTAACTTTCGGGGTTCATGTCAATTTCTTGACACCATGCTTATATTTTACAAGCCTCTTACTCTTTATTTTGGCATCAAATTCATCTGCGTCCAACAATGTCCTTCCCTCAATTTTCTTAAACTCTACAACGCCGCTGGTACTCCATCTGTAAATTGTAGCAATACTAACATGAGCCACCTTAGCCGCCTGTATTACAGTATAGTACCTCTTTTCATCTGCAGGAATCTCCTGTTTGGGAAAAGCCTCATTAACTGCATCCTTAATAATAGGTTTCAACACACTATTACAAAAGTCCTGGAAGATTTCAGTAACATCCAACATAACATCAAAAATTAATAGTTAATAACAGGAGTGGCCACTCTTAAATTGATAATTATCTTCTCACAAAATTAGAATCTAATAAACTGATTTTCAAATTACAACCATCAACATAGCTAATATCATATTTTCGGTCTATCCATTACAAAATGCAAAAAGCGGCTCCTAGCAGAAGCCGCTCAAGAAATAAATCATTCGGTAATACTTCGGTCAATATTCAGTCAAAATCAGATAGTATACTTGCTCAAAATTGGACATATTCTGTAATACTCCTTCTCATTGCAACACTTATCCTTACTAAATTGCACCATAGAGTTTGAACCATTCCTACCATAAAAGACAAAGGCGTCATTCATAATCTTCTGAGATAGCATATACTTCTGAGCAAACAGAGTTGCCTCATTCTTTGGCCCAATCCATTCAGCTTTACCACCTACAACAACATGATCATAAATCAGCCTATCAAAAAAACTCATCATTAGCACCCTTTACATACTGCTTCAGATCTTTTGCCATCCCTCTAAACTTAAAGCGTCTTGCGCTATTCATATCACAAACCTGTGGAATCCTTGCCATAACCTCAGAAAGCCTACTCTTAAAATCATTCAACAATGCAAAATACTCATATACAATAAACCCCTCATTGTACGCACTTTCCAAACACCCTATATTGCTATCCATATACATACCTAATGAATTCAAAGATTCCTCAAACATATTAAAGCTTTTCACAAAAGAAAGTACTTCACCGCAAAGAATAGGATTTTGCAAAATATTAGTCCAATTGTCACACACAAAATAATACACTAAACTCAAATTCTCCGACAAGCAACTGAAATTAATTCTTAATCTTTCAATTGAATAATTCCCTATTACATAGGAACACTTAGCCTTAAGCGACTCTTCAATTGAAAAAACATCTGCACTTATCACTTGCAAGGAAGATACACTTTGAGCAATAACAGTTCTACCAGTTCCCATAACTACCATTTCATAAAAGCTTCATCACTCAGAATAGTCTCAGCTTTCTGAAGCGAATCTGCCTTAATATATTTTTTTAGAGACTTAATACTAGTATGTCCTGTAACAGCACATATATTGAAGACATTCATGCCGGCCAGATACATCAAAGTCGCTCTTGTTCTACGCGCAGTATGAGTTTGAATCAGTTTATATTTCGGAATTCTCTCAGTACCAAACACCCGAGACTTTGACGTTTCAACCTCCACTATTTCATCAATCTTGGCCAACTTCCCAATCTCCTTTATATACAGATTAATCTTTTGATCCACCAAATGCGGCAACTTATAATCATACTTCTCCAGGATCTTAACTAACTCCGGTTTGGCAGGAATATACACAGCAACCCCTGTCTTCTGCTGCCTAATCTGAATAATAACTTTCCCATCATCATAAACCCTAATATCATCCATAACAATATTGTTATAATCAGAAACACGTTGCGCCGTATAAACACCTACCATAAAAATATCCCTTGCAATTTCATGGCCTCTAGACAACTCCGATAAATCCACCTCACACATACGCCTCAGCTCATCCTTAGTCAAGTATATAGAATCAACATCAACCCTTACTCCTCTAAATCTTCTATCGTGAAACTTATTATTTGATGTATAGCCTTCAGCCTCGGCACATCCCAAAATAGTTATCAGATTATTTAGGCACTTTGCAACAGTATTAGCACTATACTTCTTCTGATTATATAGAAAGGTCTGAAACTTATTTCTGAAGTTCAAATCTATATCATCAAAATCATAATGTCTCTTTGAAAACTTCTCAAAAGCTTCAAACTGCCTAACAATCGTCTTAATAGTCTTAATACTTTGCTCAGTAAAAACCTTACCTCTAGAATTTGCCCTTTGTCCAGAAGATATTTGAGACACATACAATTTCAAATACTTATCCAAGGTCATTCTGTTCTCAGCCTCAATACGCTTGCGCTCAGCTTCAGCCTTAGCCTCTTCCTCCAAACGCCTACGCTCTTCCTCTTCTCGGATTTCTTTGTACATAACATCCTCAACAATCTTTCTTGCAGCATCAGGAGTAACAACCTCACCAGCATCAAGCTTTGCATTGATAGAACTCTCAAGGATATCAAGTTTAGAAAACAACTTAGAACCCTCCGCAGACTTGCGGAACTTACGAAGATTATCAGTAGAACTCTGAGCCTTCTTCCATTGCTCAATATCTACCTCAACAAGGGTATCCACCTTAAAGTCAATCTTTAACTTCCTAGACCTCACCCTGGCAAACAAAGTAGCCATACCCTTATCATGCGAGGTCCTCAGCACAAAAATCACTGCCATAAAAACAATCTTAAATTACGTCAATACAATGATAACCACAATTTAAGAAATGTACCCACATTGTACCCACATTTTTGCAAAACAATGAGAAACTATAAGAATCACATTTTTATTATATTTCTTATTATTAGCACTTTAAGAAATTTAACCTCTCATCCAATCTCAAAATTTAACCAAAAAGTGGTGCGCCCATCTCCAGTCTTTTTACTGGCTATCGCCAGAGAAGCCGCTCCCGCCCTTGCTGTATTTGCAAACAAATACACAGGCTTCGCGGGACGTATGATGAGATTTTTAATAGCCGGCAAGATGCTGGCTATTTATATTTCTGGGAAAAAACTGACACCTGTGTACATCATGGAGTAAATTCAGTTCTATGGTACTTCCGTAAACATTCTTATGCAAATTTGTTGGGCACGGCAATATGCATTCTAGAGGCTTCTACGGCTACATATGCGATCCAACCCCTCTTTCTGATTAGGGGTTGGGCCACCAAAGTGCACTCTACGCAGGATTTGTGTGACCAACTAATTTGATAGCCCGCCGGCTGAAGTCTTGACAGGGCGGTTATTTTGGTTGCATTATTTCTTTGCCCAAGTATTGGTCAATATGACTGATAAAATTGATAAAGGTGGAACAATTGCTATCAGGATAATAAAATTATCAGCAAACATCAGCATAATAGGAGACAAAATCAACAACATTCCTCCTATGCAGATACGGACTCTTTTTATGTTATATTTCTCTTTGTCCTCTTCAGTTGATGTGTTATATCCGGCAATTAAGTTATCACCTTTGCCCGTTAAGATAATAATTGCAAAAACAAGAACTATCAGTGAGATTATCAGTAGTAATATAAATTTTGTAGCCATACACAAATATAGTATATAATGTTGGACTGCAGAAGGGATTTTGAAGAAAAAATTTGTCAGCTTTTCAACAATAGCAACTGGGGCTCTGATGGCCTTTTTTGAATTTGGCCAACAGTGTTGACCGATTTCAGGGGATAAGATTTCCGCAGCAGTGTTGCGGAAATTCGTAAACACCGTTTACGATATCCTGAGAGATGTAAAATTTTAGTACAGATTTTGTTAATCCGGAAATTATATCTACATTTGCAGAGTCAAGGGGAATTCGCGTAAGGGATGACAACCCTTTC
>CALCUQ010000428.1 GCA_937906795.1 uncultured Bacteroidales bacterium
GGCTTCAGAACCTTCAAATGGTCCAACAATGCCTGCAACCTCAAGCTGGTCCATAATTCTACCGGCTCTATTATAACCCAAATTCATTTTTCTCTGAATCAAAGATGTTGAACCTTGCTGATGCATTACAACCAATTTTGCAGCATCCTCAAAAAGAGCATCTCGTCTGTTCAAATCAACCTCCCCTACTCCGCTTGCTCCATCATCATCTTTATCTTCACCAACATATTCAGGCAAATAGTGTGCCGTTGTGTAACCTCTTTGAGAAGATATGAAATCTACAATCTTTTCAACCTCCTTAGTATCAATGAACGCACATTGGACACGAGTTATATCTCCACCATTTGATATCAGCATATCACCTCTACCAATAAGCTGGTTAGCACCTGTCTGATCAAGAATTGTCCTTGAATCTATACTTGAGCGCACCATAAATGCAATACGGGCAGGGAAGTTAGCTTTAATATTACCTGTAATTACAGATGTAGTTGGTCTTTGCGTTGCAATAACAAGGTGAATACCAATAGCTCTGGCCAGTTGGGCCAATCTTGCAATAGGTTCCTCTATTGCCTTGCCTGCTGTCATAAGCAAATCTGCAAACTCATCAATAACAACTACTATAAAAGGAAGGAATCTGTGTCCTTTATTAGGATTAAGTCTGCGTTGCAAAAACTTTTCATTATACTCCTTAATGTTTCTTACAGATGCCATCTTTAACAGATCATATCTGCTGTCCATCTCTATACAAAGAGATTTAAGTGTATATTCCACTTTTTTGGTATCAGTAATTACAGCCTCATCTGCATCGGGCAATTTAGCCAAGAAATGCTTTTCCAATGCCGAATACAACGACAATTCCACCTTCTTAGGATCTACAAGAACCAATTTTAGCTCGGATGGATGCTTATAGTACAATAACGATGCAAGAATTGCATTCAATCCTACAGATTTACCCTGTCCCGTAGCACCTGCTACCAACAAGTGCGGCATTTTGGCCAAATCAAAATGCATTACCTCATTAGTAATTGTCTTACCTAATGCAATTGGCAAATCATATTTATTTTCTCTGAACTTGGCATCGTCAAGCACAGACAACATAGACACTGTACTAGGTTTTTCATTAGCTACCTCAATACCAATGGCATTAGTACCAACCAAAGTAACAACCCTCACTCCTTTTGCAGCAAGAGAAAGTTGTATATCCTCTTCCAGTCTCTTAATTTGAGAAACTCTCACACCAGGAGCAGGAACAATCTCATATAGAGTAACAGTAGGACCTATTCTTGCAGATATTTTGTCTACACCTATTTTGTAGTTTGCAAGAGTTCTTACAATCTGTCTGTTATTTTTATTAAGTTCTTCTGGAGAAACCTCATACCATTTGTCCTTGTAATCTTCCAATAAAGTTAATGGAGGGGCCACATAAGAAGAAAGATCCAATCTTGGGTCGAAAAGAGTACTCAACTGCTCCTCAGTAAGTTCACTTAAGAAATCCTCCTGGTTGTCTGTTTTTGGCTTTTCTTGAGGAGCCATTACGGTATCATCCTTTATATCCTCCTGAGAAACCGGAGTCTCCGGCGAAGAAAGAACCTCCAACTGAGTTTGCTTATCTTCATCAAATGTAACTTCAAATTCTCCTGTTGCATCATCCAGATTACCCAAATCAAAAGTATCGTGGGGATCTACATCCATTGCAGAAACACTCTCAAAATCAGTATCCAGCTCTGCCTCCACCTCTTGCTCACCAATCTGCTCCTGTGGGTTGCCTGCCAACTCAGGGGCTAGCTCTAAAACTTGCTGATTACTCTCTTCTGTGGCAGCATCTTCACTCCCCTGCGACTTTTCAAACAATGAGTTGAACCACAACACAAATTTGGAATTCACACATATACACCAAATTATTGTAAAAATGAACAATATACATCCTGTTCCAAGCCCCCCAACCATAGAAAGCAGCCATTGGTTCAAATAATATCCATATGACCCTCCTGCTCCTGTTCCAAACCAATCATCCACCTTTGTAAATGATAAAATGTACGATGAAATCAAAGAAACAAGAATACATCCCAAAAGCGACAAGATAAACATTCTTAAAATATTTATCTTCTTAACTTTTAATGCAACCAGAGCCACTCCCAAAAAGAATATAGGAATAATGAATGCTCCCAATCCAAACAATCTGGAAATTAGGAAGTTTGCCCATAACAATCCCATTTTGCCACCTTGGGTATTTGCCTCCACATTCATATTGAACAAATCTTCGCCACTAACAACAGACTGATCCTGAGCCCAATTGACTGTATATGATATTAAAGATACCAATGTATATATGGCAAAAGCAAGAGAGATTATTCCACACATCATAATTGCAATCTCCACTTTCTTTGGAGATGCTATCTGCTGTTTGGAACCCGATTTTTTTCTTGTTTTTTCTTTAACAGGTTGTGTCTTTTTTGCCATATCTATTTCTTGCGTCTCTTGTTATTATTCATTTTATTGTCCTTGCCTCTACCACCATTGTTCTTCTTTATATTCCCCTTTCTATTGTGATTCTGCTGACCATCCGAATGCATTGTAACTATATGCATATCCTCAGGGATTACTATCCTGCCCTCCGAC
>CALCUQ010000429.1 GCA_937906795.1 uncultured Bacteroidales bacterium
GAAGCAAATACCCATAAGTATTGGTCTTGATTCATCGTCAGAAACAGCAAAAAGAGTATTTTTAATTGTTTCTTTGAAATTTTTAGAATAAATTCTTATTTGAACAGATTCTCAACAGCAGTGCATACCTCATCAGCACTTAATGAAGAATCCAGTACAAGGTGAGGTTTTGCCTCAGTGTATTTGAACTCAGATTTAAAACGTTTTTCACCACCTCCGGTTATGTTAAGCATAATGATATCATCTTTGCCTACTTTGTTGCAAAAAGTCCGATATATTTAAGATTTTCCAATCCGGAGAGCAGATCTCTGCGCAGAGGAGTTTTGTTAGTGATGATGATATCGCAGCCCTCAACTCTTTCAAACATTTCACATGCTTGTTCAAGTTCTTGGTTTGAAACTGTTTCAATATCTCCGTTGGTTGCTTTAAGGCAATCATATAATCCACCAATAATACCATAAGGCGGTTTTCTGTTGGATAATACTTTTGCAGTAATCTTTAGTGCGTCCTCTCTGGCTTTGTCTTCATCTGTAATCAACAATGCCCTGCTGTCTGCTTTCCACGCATCATACATTGGGACAAAAGGAAGATTTTGAGAAGGGATCAGCTTCATAAGTTTATTGCCAAATCTTCCATCTTCAATAAGTCTCAAGTTAGCCTCATATGCAGCAATTGTGCCTGTGCCACTACCTATTGCCTGGAAATAATAATCTGGAATAGTGCCTATAAACTCTGCAGCTGAAAGTACAGTAGTACCCATGCCGTCTCTACGTGCTACATTTTTTGCTCCACCTTCTTCAATGAATTTGTCGCTTGCATTAAGTTTTGCTGCAAGAGCTATTGCATCAAAGTAATCTGTGTTTGCTGGAGAACAAATGATTTTTACACAGTCATTTAAAGGCTCTTTGAACCATAGTGCATTTAAATTGTCGTAAGGAATGGCTATAACAATAGGAATGTTGTTTTCTGAGCATACTTTTGCAAAAGCTCTGGCAGTGTTGCCTGCAGAGGCAACTACAAGAATCTTATTGTTGTCTTTTGGCAATCTTGCACATACAGAATATGCTTCTGTCTCTTTAAATGAACATGTCTGCATTGTAGCACCTTTTTGTGGCCACCATCCACTGAATGTAATATACAGGTTAGACAGTCCCAACTCTTTTGCCAAACCTTCACTTTTGTAAGTTACAGGGGCACATGATCCACTAAGCATTTTATGGACAGGTAACCAGTCTGCAAATTTATATAGGCC
This sequence comes from uncultured Bacteroidales bacterium, assembly GCA_937906795.1. GTDB lineage: Bacteria > Bacteroidota > Bacteroidia > Bacteroidales > UBA932 > Egerieousia. The sequence goes on from CALCUQ010000429.1 coordinate 1,253, forward strand.
GTATGAATTGTCTTTAAAATTGATTTGCTTGTTTTTGTATATGGCTCTGACAAAAGCTGCGGAAGAATCCTCTTTGTCTGCCAAAATCCATCCAGAATCTTCGAATACTCTCTTGGATGCACAACTTTGTAGTTGATAAGCTGTAGGGTTGAATTCCATTATCTTTAAGTTTAGATTTTTTTAGAGTTGCAAATTTACTCTATTAAAACATTATTTCAAATTGTCGCAAACCACTTGAGCTATATCCACAACAGGGGTGTTGCTCTGGTCTTTGAATGTTTTGAGACACAAAGGACAAGCTGTGACAATTTTGTCGGGATTATTATAAGTTAAAGCTTTTAATGATCCTTGGGTTATTTTGGTTCTGTCTTCCCAATTAAGTGTAAGGCTACCTAAACTGCCTCCGCAGCAAATGCTCTCTTTTCCCTCTTTTTCAGCATGTTTAAGCTCCCCGACACAGGTAATGACATCTAAAGGTTCCTGATATACACCACATCCTCTGCCCAATTCGCAAGGAGAGTGGAATACCATTGACTCACCGCTCTTGTTCACTTTTATCTTACCCTCCTGAATAAGGGAGTTGATAAATTGAGTGTGGTGTACAATTCTTATATTTTTAAGTTTGTATTCTTCTTTAAAGACTTTCATACATATTGGGCATGAAAGCAATAGGGTAGTGCACCCACTCTCTTGAATAAGTTGTGTGTTTTTCTTTATTACCTCACTTGCAGCATTGAGTTTTCCGGCAAGCATCAATGGTCTGCCACAGCACAATCCACCATCTTTGTCTGCAAATGTGTAATTGGTTCCACTTTTATCTAATATGGAGAGAACACTTTTAAGGATAGTAGGAGTAAGTTGAGTCATACATCCTGCAAAATATAAGACCTTTTCTCCAGAAATGTTCTCAACTTTTGGAGATAGAATCTGGTTAGAGGTATTAATATAATTGTAGTCGTATTTCAAACTGTTTGTAACAGTAGCTCTCTGGGCTGTTTTAATGCTACATGAATCAACCCCAACAGGACAAACAGCGAAACATTTTCCGCACATCAGACATATCTCTGTCATCTTCCTTACTTCTCTC
>CALCUQ010000430.1 GCA_937906795.1 uncultured Bacteroidales bacterium
ATGCCGGGGTGAAGATTTATCTTTACCAGCCCGGTATGCTCCATGCCAAGACTATTGTTGTTGATGATGAATTGGTGTCGATAGGATCGGCCAACTTTGATTTTCGCAGTTTTGAGCACAATTTTGAAATAATGCAGGTAATATATGACAGTAACTGCGCACAAACAATAGAAAAGAATTTCTTGCATGAGATTAAAACATGCCGTATGATTTCAGCTGCTGCATGGGCAAAAAGGAGCAATAGGAACAAAATTTACGAAAGTATTGCAAGACTCTGGTCTCCACTCCTATAAATATAGAGATACAATATCTTTTAACTAACTTTGCATAATTGAAAATAACAAACTTAAAATATAACAAACTATGGAAAACACTAAAAAGAATTACGCATTGCCAATTGCAATAATGTTCGCATTATTCTTTTCAATTGCTTTTGTAACAGGATTACAAAACCCATTTGGGGTAATTATCAAAAATCAATTTGGAGCAAGTGATTTCTTGTCTCAATTAGGCAATTTTGCCAACTTTATTGCATATGCCTGTATGGGTATCCCTGCCGGTTATATGCTTGAGAAAATCGGTTACAAGAAAACTGCTCTATGGGCAGTAGTTATTGGATTCGTTGGGGTAGGCATAACATTTTTGTCGGGAAAAGCACAAAGTTTTGGCATTTATTTAGGTGGAGCTTTCATTTCCGGATTCTCTATGTGTATGCTTAACACAGTTGTAAACCCAATGCTTAACACCCTTGGCGGTGGCGGAAACAGAGGTAACCAGCTTATTCAGTTTGCAGGTGTATGTAACTCAACCGGAGCAACAATTGTACCTGTATTGGTAGGATATCTTATGGGATCAAACGAGGCTGCAAGAACAATAGCAACTGCACAACCTGCACTGTTTATAGCAATGGGCATCTTTGCTGCAGCTTTTTTGGTGCTGTTCTTCTCTAACATTCCAGAGCCTAATGCTCAAAAAGCAGAAACAGCTGTTAAAGAGAGCAAAAACAAATATAGTGCAATGTCTTTCAGACACTTTGTTTTAGGTATCATTGCAATTTTCATTTATGTGGGTGTAGAGGTAGGTATTCCTAATATTGGAAACTTGTTTATGACCCAACAATTGGCTATTGACCCTGCAGTAGCCGGCAGCTTGGTTGGTACTTACTGGTTCCTTATGCTGGTAGGTCGTCTTGTAGGCGGTGTTGTTGGAGCTAAAGTATCAAGTAAAGTTATGTTGTCATTTGTAAGTATTGTTGGTATAGCATTGGTAGTGGCTGCAATTTTCTGCCCAACAGATGTAAAAGTTATGATGCCAGTATTCAAATCAGATATATCTTTTGGTCTTGAGAATGTACCTGCAAGCATAATGTTCCTTATCCTATGTGGTTTATGTACTTCTGTAATGTGGGGTGGCATATTTAACCTTGCCGTAGAAGGCTTAGGCAAATATACAGCTGCTGCATCTGGTATCTTTATGGTAATGGTTTGTGGCGGTGGCATTTTACCGGCAATTCAAGGTTTTATAGCAGATATCTCTACTTATGTAACAAGTTACTGGGTAGTAGCTGCAGGTTTTGGATACCTGTTATTCTACGCATTGGTTGGTTCAAAGAATGTAAACAAAGATATTCCTACTGAATAAAAATATAAGATTATGGAGAAAAAATATGTTGTTGGAGTAGATGTTGGAGGTCAGACAACAAAAATTGGTATTGTAGATAAAGAGGGTAAAATAATAAACCAGACAGTAATTACATCCAAATATGCAGCTGGAGAAGCGAGTGTGTTTATAAAATCAATATGCGACACCATTAGAGAGCTTTCAAAAGATGTTGGATTTGAAAACATTAAAGGTGTAGGCATTGGGGCTCCAAATGCAAACTACTACACAGGAACAATAGAGGATGCAGCCAATCTTGCCTGGGCTAAAGGTGTTACTGTATATTTGGCAAAAGAGGTGTCTGAGGGATTGGATAATATACCTGTAACCATTACCAATGATGCTAATGCTGCTGCTGTAGGTGAAATGAAATATGGTGCAGCTCAAGGAATGAAAAACTTTATAATGATTACCCTTGGCACAGGTGTTGGCAGTGGAATTATTATAAATGGTGAACTTGTTTATGGTCATGACGGTTTTGCAGGTGAGCTTGGACACGTTACAAGCGAAAGAGTTAACGGACGTCCTTGCGGCTGTGGAAAAACAGGTTGTCTTGAGGCATATTGCTCTGCAATTGGTGTTGCCAAAACAGCTAAAGAGTGGCTGGAAAATTCACAGGAGCCAAGCTTGCTTAGAGATGTTGCAGACATTACCTCCAAAGATGTTTTTGAAGCAGCTCAAAAAGGTGATAAGATTGCTTTGAAAGTATTTGAATATACTGGCAACAAACTTGGTGAATCATTTGCAGATTTTGTTGCATTCAGTGCTCCAGAGGCTATTGTTGTGTTTGGAGGATTGGCAAGAGCCGGAGAGTATATCTTTAAACCTATCCGCGAATCTATGGAAGCAAATATGGTTTCTATATGGAAAGGCAAAGTAAAAGTTATTCCAAGTGCACTAAAAGAGAGTGATGCAGCCATTCTTGGAGCATCTGCTCTTGCATGGTAAACTTTAAATTCTAAATAACAAATAATGGAGCCAACTCTACCAAGTGGCTCCATTATTTATTTTATAAGATTGGCAAGTATTTATTTTACTGTAACCTTAAGTTTTGCATAAGCTCTTTCTGCTTTGGCAAGTGCCTCCTCTACTGTATTGTCAGTAGCCAAAATCACGCCCAATCTTCTGTGCCCGATAATTTCCGGTTTTCCAAAAATTCTAATCTGAACACCTGGCTCCTCCAATACTTTGTCAAGATTCTCAAACTCATACTCTGTTGAGTTACCCTCTACAACTATAGCTTTAGAAGCAGATGGACCATAGAATTTAATTTCTGGAACAGGCAAACCTAGAATTGCTCTTGCGTGTAAAGCAAATTCAGACATATCCTGAGATATCATTGTAACCATTCCTGTATCGTGAGGACGTGGAGAAACCTCACTAAAGATAACCTCATCACCTTTAACAAACAGTTCTACACCAAAAATTCCATATCCACCCAATGCGTCGGTAATAGCCTTAGCAATAGCTTCTGCCTTCTCCAAAGCAGCAGGGCTCATTGCCTGAGGTTGCCAAGACTCTCTGTAATCTCCATCTACCTGATGGTGTCCAACCGGTTTAACAAAAGTTGTTCCTGCACAATGACGTACAGTAAGCAAAGTAATTTCATAGTCAAATTTTACAAAACCCTCTACAATCACTTTTCCACCACCTGCTCGGCCTCCCTCCTGTGAAATCTTCCAAGAACGGTCTGCATCGTCTGCACTTTTAGCAACACTTTGTCCGTGTCCCGACGAACTCATTACAGGTTTTACAACACAAGGGAAACCAATCTCTTTAAGAGCCTGATCAAACTCCTCTCTATTTGCAGCAAACCTGTATGGAGAGGTAGGAAGCCCCAAAGTCTCTGCAGCCAATCTGCGGATACCTTCTCTGTTCATTGTAAGTTTTGTTGCTTTAGCGGTAGGAATAACATTATATCCTTCTGCCTCCAACTCAACCAGCTTGTCTGTAGCAATAGCCTCAATCTCAGGAATAATGAAATCAGGCTTTTCTTCAATGATTACAGATTTTAGTTTATCTCCATCCAACATTGGGAATACGTGGTTTGAATGTGCTACATGCATAGCAGGGGCATTTGCATATTTATCCAATGCAACAACCTCAACACCATAACGTTGAAGTTCAATTGCAACCTCTTTTCCCAGCTCACCAGAGCCACATAAAACAGCTTTTTTTCCAGACTTTGTAAAAGTTGTACCTATTTTTGCCATATTGTATAATTTAAATTGATCTATTCTTTGTATATTTTATCTGTATAAAGAACTCCGCCAAGATGATCTACCTCGTGCTGAAAAATAACTGCAGTAAACCCCTTTATTTCCTCTGAAACAATTTGTTTCTTTTCTATACTATAATATTGTATTTTAATTTGAGCAGAGCGCTTTACATTATGCCTTTCACCAGGAACAGACAAACACCCTTCTGGTCCCACTTGTGTGCTGTCTGAGTAATCTAAGATTGAGATATTTGGATATACTTCAAAAGGACTCCCTTCCTTGTCAAATCTTTGTACAGCCACAACATTTCTGTTGATTCCAATTTGTGGTGCCGCCAGTCCAACACCATCAACACTTGGATGAGTTACCGTTTTTATCATTCTCTCTTTAAGCAGGGCAAATTCCTCACTCAACAAATCCTTCTCACCCAACTCACGTGACTCCTTTCTTAATACACTGTTTTCTTGCTGGTCTTCTATTGTATAAACATGCAATATGCTGTCGGGAAGAGTATTGATAATGGCTACCTCTTCTTTGGAGAAATTATCAATTCCACTTGTATAAACTGCGTATGCTATTGCTATTGCTAACAGAATGAGCGTTTTTATTAGTATTTTAAACATAAGCGAGACTCCCAAAGTTTATTCAATTTATAAAGGTAAGCAAAATTTTGAAATTTGAATATTTATATGCTCCATTATATGGATATTTGTTATAAATTTGAAAAGAATATTAACAAATTGAATGAATATTATGAAAGTTAGATTTTTATTATTGGCAATAGCTGCTTTGTGCCTATATTCCTGTTCAAGCAACCAGACCAAATCTGATTTGACAAAACACAAAGCCAATGGACAAATATATTGCATGTATCATAAAGTATACGAAGCTAAAATGGAAGATGGAAATCTTGTATATGGAGGGCTTGCAAAAAACTGTAACACCTCTTATTTTGACCAGGAAGGGAAATTATATCAATTCCAGACACACAACAAAAACGGACATATTAAAACTAACAAATCATTTGAATACGACCAGGAAAATAATTTGGTTAAAACAACCCTGCTGTACTATAAAAATATGAATGTAGTTGAAACTTGTGAAAATCTCTACTCATATTTGGATGGCAAGCTTGATATAATAAAAGAATATAGAAACAGTCAGCTTCTTACTTTAAAAAAATATACATACAGCCAGGACAATATTGCAAAAATAACCACATACGACAATAACGATCAAATTATTGACTGTATAGAGTACAAATCATACCAAGACAAAAACCCAACAGAGATTTCATTTACCAACAATGCATACGAGAATAACTGCACATTAAAATATAAAAATGGCCTTTGGGTTGAAATGATTTTTGACCAGACAAATAAAATAGAAGTAGAAAGAGATGACAATGGCTTGCCAATCACCAGCAGCAGATGTACATTTACATACGGCGAGGATGGCGAAGAGTATGAAATATCTGACCTTCAAATCAGATATGAATACGAATATGACCAACAAGGCAACTGGATAAAAAGAGTATCATATAACCGACAAACAAACCAGCCTATCAATATCTTAGATAGGGAAATTACTTATTATTCTACAGATACTCCTCAATAATTTTTGGAGATATTTCCAATAATTTCATTTTTTTAATTATCTGTGGAAGCTCCTCCGACAGAAATTCATGCTTTTGCTTTTCAATTATTTTTGTTCTTGCTTCCACAGATACAAAATATCCAATCCCTCTTTTATTATAAATTATCTGTTCATTCTGCAGATACTCATAAACTCTGGCAACTGTATTGGGGTTCACCCCTATTGATATTGCAAGCTCTCTAACAGATGGAATTCTCTCATCTGCTTTATAATACTCAGACAGAATCTGCTCATATAATACATCTGCAATCTGCAGATAAATTGGCTTATGATTAGAAAAATTCATTCTATATATTATTTAAGTTGCAATTTTTTTATTCTAAAATAAGTCAATACAAAAAGTAATATTGTGCATAAAGATATTACTACTTCCTTAATAAACTTGAATCTTTGGTAAATAAAAGTATACCTCTGATTTATATCATCAAAATCTATCTCATGGAAATCGAACAACGATGCTACAATTTCTTCTACAATACCATTTTCTATATTATTAAGACCTATTACACCAGTTATAGTAGTCAGTAAAAATATTATACATATAACAGAAAGAAAAGTTTTACTAATTTTATTGGTACTAAAAAACATATTGCAAAACAGCGCAAATCCCATAAGATAATACAGTACCACAACATCATCACCCTTAATCAAGTCTGAGATTGTAATGTGGCCACTATACACATTGGCAAATATTGTTGAGCTCAATAAAAAATCCAAACAAGCATTTGCAACCAAAAAAGAGACAGGAACAATAAAACAACATACTACAACCATAGACAGAAACTTCTCCAACGCAGAAGCGGGTAATGAGATAAATGTTATCCCATTTTTATAATGGTTGATATGTTTGTAGATAATCATTGGTGAAATGAATGTACCAACAATTATTATAGATGCATATATAAACTCCCTTTCATTGTGAGACAATGTTAAAGTAATGCTTCCATTAAAAACAAAATCAATCACACCAAAAAAAGGGACAAGCAAGCACAAATATAAGAATGTAGTAAAAAATTTAGGAGCATTTGTAACCAGATCATATCTTAGCAACTTTGCAAACCTATGTAACGAAAACATATTATTCATACTCTATAAATTTACTTATTAAACAATTCTTTAATCAAATTTTTATTCTCACATGCACAATTGAACAGGGCCTCTATATCCACATTAGTTTCTTCACTGTGTTGGTTTAACCTCACTGTTATAAACCCTCTTAAATCTTTAGATGAATAAAGAGCAGACATATCCTGCAAAGGCTCAATTGAGAAAGAGAGTTTTGAAGCAATTTCTTCAACCGACGCATTAAGAATTATGCCACTCTTGTCCATTATAATAATTGGGTCAATAAGATTCTCCAGA
>CALCUQ010000431.1 GCA_937906795.1 uncultured Bacteroidales bacterium
TTTCCTCTGGATGTAATATAGGTTAAATCTACATCATATATATGATCCTTAGGTCCATTGTCTATTTTGTTCTTTAGTGCTACTATAGAATCATGTAATCTAAGCTGCAATATATTATATGCCTTATGCCCTGTCTCTTTTTCAATCTCCAGCAAAGCATCAATATTTTTCTCCTGCAGAACCAATGGTTTTTCACAAATGACATCTGCACCCAATCGTAAACCATATCTTGTATGGGCATCATGCAAATAATTTGGTGTACAGACAGATACAAAATCAATTTTATTGTCTGTATTTCTTATTTTAGTGCAATGTCTGTCAAAAAGTTCATATTGTGTAAAGAAGTTGGCAGATGGAAAAAAACTGTCCATAATTCCAACACTGTCAAACAAATCATATGCTGCCACAAGATTGTTTCCTGTATCTTTAATGGCTCTCAAATGCCTTGGGGCAATGTATCCGGCAGCTCCTATCAGTGCAAAATTCTTCATATCTTATCTATAAAAACCTTTGATTGCTTTACAAATATAGTTTAATTGTTCATTTGTAAGTTCTGTGTGCATTGGCAAAGAAAGAACACATTTTGCCAAAGCAGAACTGTTTTTCAATAAATCTCCCCCTTGTTTTGCACAAACACCTCCAGCAACCACAGCAATGGACTCATAAGCTTTCTGGTCTTGTAACGCAAGAGGATAATATATCATTGATGGTATTCCCTTACTCAACAGAAATTCTTTCAAACCATCTCTTTTGCCATCTTTTACTTTAATTGTAAACTGATGATACACATGAGTTGTATAAGGTGCTGTTACAGGCAATTCTATCCCTTCAAGCTCTTTAAGTTCATCCAGATAGAACTGCGCAGCCTTTTGTCGGGAAGAAATATATTCGTTCAAATATTTTAGTTTTACATCTAAAACCGCAGCTTGTATTGTATCTAATCTGCTGTTACATCCAACCATAGAGTGATGATACTTAACCTCTTGACCATGATTTGCAATACAATGTAACCTTTGTGCCAGCTCACTGTTGTTTGTAACCATTGCACCACCATCTCCATACGCACCCAAATTCTTTGAAGGAAAGAATGAGGTACACCCTATATCTCCCATTGTTCCACTCATTTTACTCCCCGACAAATATTCACCAGCTCCTCCCCTGTAAATGGCACCTATACTTTGAGCATTATCCTCTATAACATAAAGATTATGCTTCTTGGCTTAATGGAGTACCTGC
>CALCUQ010000432.1 GCA_937906795.1 uncultured Bacteroidales bacterium
GAGTTGTTATACCGGCAACTAAGGCTGCAGGTGTTACTTTAGGTGAGGATGAGTTGTATGATTTGACACAAGGTGCAAACATTTCTCCAATTCTAACAAGTGATGCTACTTTCTTGGATGAGAATGGTTCATTTGACAGAGCAAAACTTGTTCAGTTTGTTCAGGCAATTGATCAGGATGAGACAAACAATTTGGCTATGTACTGGCAATTCCTTGAGGATAACATCATTAAAGACCAGTTATTCTCAAAATATGCTTCTTTACTTGGCAAGAGTATGTATATGAACCAAGTTGAGTTGGCCAGAGCAATTGCAGACAACAATACTACTTACAATGTAGATTTTGTTATGAAACCTTTTGGTTTTGCTCAAGATTCTTCAATTGTAGTTAGTGATTCAGAGATTAAAGATTACTATCAGAAACATAAAGAGAATTTCAAACAACTTGCAAGCAAGGATATTGAGTATGCTGTTTTTGAGGTAGTTCCGTCGGCTGAGGATATTGCTGCTGCTCAAGAGGCTTTTGATTCTTCTTATGAGGAGTTCCTAAAAGCAGACAATATGAAAAACTTCTTGGCAAGAAATTCAGACCAGGCATTCAACACTTTGTATTTTAAAGAGGGTGAGCTAAGATCTGTTTCTTTGGAGCTTGAGAAATTATTTGAGAATCCTAAAGCAGGTAATGTAATTGCTCCTTTCCAGGAGGATAACTTCTTCTATGCAGCTAAAGTTATGGATGTAAAACAAATGCCGGATTCAGTATTTGTACAACATATTCTTTTGCAAGGTGCTGCTGCTGATAAAGCAGACAGTATTATGAATGTTGCCAAGAAGGGAGATTTTGCTGCTCTTGCAGCTGAGTTCTCTGCAGACCAGAATCCTAATGTTGAGGAGGCTGGTGACTTGGGTTGGATGACTCAACAATACAATGTTCCTGGTTTTGAGTCTATCTTCCTTGCTAAGAAAGGTGAGCTATTGAAACTAAAAACCCAATATGGTACTCATATTGTAAAAATTAAAAATACAACTAAATCTGTTGAGAAGATTCAGGTTGCTCTTCTTGCAAAAGAGATTGTAGCAAGCAAGAAAACATATTCTGATTTCTATGCTAAAGCTAATAATGTAGTTACTGCTGCAGATGGTAAATTGGCTGGTTTTAAAGAGGCTGTAAAAGCTGAGGGTGTATCTGCAATCCCTGCATTGAGAGTTGATCCTGCTGCTAAAGTTATTGGTAGCCACAATAATGTAAGAGAGGTTGTTCGTTGGGTTAACGAGAATGAGGTTGGTAGTGTTTCTCCTATTATTACAGTTGACAACAAATACTTCTTTGTAGTTGCTGTTACTGGTAATCACCAGGAGGGTTATGCTACAGTTTCTGAGGTTACACCTCAAATCAGAACTATCCTTTATCTAGAGAAGAAAGGTGAGAAAATGGCTCAAGAGTGTAAAGAACTTGTTGCTTCTGAGACTACAATTGAGGGTGTTGCTGAGAAACTAAACACAACTGTAAGCAACAGATCAGGTATTGCTTTTGCTTCTTTGAACACTCAAAAATTGGATCCTAAATTCATTGGTGCAATTGCTGGTGCTGCTGAGAATACTCTTGTTGGTCCGGTAGTTGGTGAGATTGGAGTTTACTACTTTATTGTTAAAGGTAAAGAGGTTGGCGCATTCTATACAGAGGATGATGCTAAAGAGAGAAATGAGCAAATCTTCAATTACACTACAAGAATTATCCCTGCTGTATTGGCTGAGAAAGCTGGTGTAGTAGACCAAAGATATAAATTCTATTAGGATATAGACTTTAATAAACAGACAGAGGAAGTTAACCTTTTGAGTTAGCTTCCTCTTTTTTTGCCGGTATATGTGGGGGTACAGCCATAGTAAAGTCCTCTACTGCTCTAAAACCTTTAGTACTATTGGGAGATGGTCGCTTACTCCGCCAAGGTATTTGGGGCCTTGCATTGTTCTTCTTACTTTGTAGCCAAAGTATATTTTATCTCTTACCAGCAATTGTGGCGGGGCAAAAATGTCCATTCCAGTTTTGTGAGTATATAATCTTTCGCTAACAAGAAACTGGTCTATAAGGCTCCAGACAGCTTTGAATTTATGGGAACCGCTGCCCTTATTTGCTTTTAAATACTCCCTGGCAAGGTTTCTGAGGCTCTTAAGATTTGCCAGAGAAGGTGCATGTGGAGTATCGTTAAAATCCCCCATAACAATAATGTTGGCATCAGGGTCTGCGTTAAGAATGGAATCAGTTACAGCCTTAACTGCACCAGAGGCAATCATTCTTCTGGAAGAAGAACTTTTCTCTCCCCCTAATTTGGATGGCCAGTGATTCACAAGAATATGTATGGTGTCAAGGTTATCTGCAACCCCCTTTGTGTAGAGAATCAGTCTGGTGTGGAGTGTGTCTTTTTTATCGGCCGACAAAAATAAAGGATAGAATGTTGTCTTAACAGGGGTAAAGACCCCCTTTCTATAGAGCAGAGCAACATCAATTCCCCTTTTGTCGGGAGAATCTTTATGAATAATTCCATATTCCACTCCATGTAGAGGAGTGTTTTGGGTAAGTTGTTTAAGAACAAAATAATTCTCTACCTCACATACACCAATAAGGGCAGGAAAACACTGGTACTGTTCTTTGGCGAGCATTATTGTTTTTGCTATATCATCTCTTTTCTTTTCAAATTTCTTCCAGCTCCAGAATTTTATCTCATAGGGGGGAAACGGATCAAAGTAATTTTCCAGATTCCAGAACATTACAAGCAGCAAAAGTATCTCTTTCATTTTTTTCTCCCAATATTATGAGAATTTTGGAAGATAACTTTGCACTAGCGTAAAATTTACTCTATTTTTGCACACTTAAGAATTAAAATATTAGCATAATGGCACTTAGATGTGGAATAGTAGGCCTACCAAATGTAGGAAAATCAACACTTTTTAATTGTATAAGTTCTGGAAAAGCGCAATCTGCAAATTTCCCTTTTTGTACTATTGAGCCAAATATTGGTTCTACAATTGTTCCCGACGACAGATTGGAAGTACTTGAAAAAATTGTAAAACCTAACAGAGTTGTACCTGCTACTGTAGAGATAGTTGACATTGCCGGCTTGGTTAAGGGTGCCAGCAAGGGAGAGGGGCTTGGAAACCAGTTCTTGGCAAACATTAGAGAGACAGATGCAATCCTGCATGTGTTGAGATGTTTTGATGATCCTAATATAGTTCACGTAGACGGAGTTGTTAATCCGGTAAGAGACAAAGAGATTATAGATACAGAGCTTCAGCTTAAAGATCTTGAGACAGTAGAGAACAGAATATCAAAAGTACAGAAACAGGCACAGACAGGTGGAGACAAGAATGCCAAGAAACTTTATGATGTACTTGTAAAATACAAAGAGGTTTTGGAGCAAGGAAAATCTGCCCGCACAGTTACTTTTGATAATCCCGACGATATTAAGATAGCCAAAGAGTTGTATTTGCTTACAAACAAACCTGTAATGTATGTATGTAATGTGGATGAGGCAAGTGCAAAAGATGGCAATGAGTATGTAGAGCAGGTAAGAGAGGCCGTAAAAGATGAGGGGGCACAAATTCTTGTAATTGCAGCAAAAATAGAGTCGGAGATTGCAGAACTTGAGAGCTATGAGGAGAGAGAGATGTTCTTGCAGGAGATAGGTTTGGATAAATCTGGAGTTGTAAGACTTATAAGACACGCATATGCTTTATTGAATCTTGAGACCTATTTTACTGCAGGTGTACAGGAGGTTAGAGCGTGGACATATAACAAAGGTGATAAAGCCCCTGCAGCAGCAGGTGTTATACACTCAGATTTTGAGAAAGGATTCATTAGAGCAGAGGTTATCAAATATGATGACTATGTAAAATATGGCTCAGAGGCTGCATGTAGAGCTGCAGGAAAACTGGGTGTAGAGGGTAAAGAGTATGTTGTACAAGATGGTGATATAATGCACTTCTTGTTCAATGTTTAATTGATTACTTTGTTTATACATTAAAAATTTACCAATATGAAACAATATCTTACCCTCCTAAAAACCATTATGGACCAGGGAGTTGTAAAACAAGATAGAACCGGTACAGGCACAAAGAGTATTTTTGGTTATCAGATGAGATTCAACCTTAATGAGGGCTTTCCGTTGCTTACAACAAAAAAGGTGCACTTGAAGTCTATCATTTATGAGCTTTTATGGTTTATAAATGGAGATACCAATATTAAGTATCTTAATGATAATGGAGTAACAATATGGGATGAGTGGGCAGATGAAAATGGAGATCTTGGTCCTGTATATGGTGCTCAATGGAGACATTGGAAAACAGCTGAGGGTACAGAGATTGACCAGCTGGCAAACCTTATGAAGCAGCTTAAAGAGAATCCGGATTCTCGCCGACATATTATTTCTGCATGGAATGTGGCACACGTAGACAAAATGGCTTTGCCTCCATGTCACTCTTTGTTCCAGTTCTATGTGGCAGACAATAAGCTTTCTTGTCAGTTATACCAAAGAAGTGCAGATACATTTTTGGGTGTTCCATTCAATATTGCATCCTATGCACTGTTTACAATGATGATTGCAAAGATTTGCGGATATGAGCTTGGAGATTTTGTTCACACATTGGGAGATGCCCACATTTATCTCAACCACGTGGATCAGGTAAACTTGCAATTGTCAAGAGAGCCAAGACATTTGCCAAAAATGTTGATTCACGGAGATCAGAAAGATATTTTCAGCTTTAAGTATCAGGATTTTGAATTGGTAGACTATGATCCGCATCCTGGAATAAAAGCACCTATTGCAGTTTAATTTTACAAATATGCTATCTTTAATTGTTGCAGTTGCCCAGAATAATGCCATTGGAAGAAACAATGAATTGTTGTGGCATATTTCTGAGGACTTGAAGTATTTTAAGAATACAACTACAGGCCATCCGGTAATAATGGGGCGTAAGACTTATGAATCTATAGGAAGACCTCTTCCGGGGCGTAGAAACATAGTTCTTACCAGAGGTACTATTGAAACCCCTCAAATAAAGAATCCTCAAACCACATCTTTTGAGGTGGTAAACACTTTGGAGCAGGTATATCAGATTGCATCTGCAGAAGGGGAGTTCTTTATTATGGGTGGGGGTATGCTGTATAATCAGTGTTTTGATAAGGCAGACAAACTCTATATAACGCATATTTACGCACAGGTAGATGATGCAGATACATTCTTCCCACAAATAGATCCAAAAGTTTGGGAGATTGAAAGGCAGACAGATTTAATGCACGACGATGAGAATGATCTGGATTTTAGATTTGTAGTATATAAAAGGGTTCAATAATAGAATTTTAAAATAATAAGGCAATGGCAAAAAGAGATGGATTTGCAAGTAGTTTTGGCGTGTTTGTAGCATTGGCCGGCTCAGCTGTTGGTTTGGGTAACTTGTGGAGATTTCCATATCTTGTAGGAACTAATGGAGGAGCTGCGTTCATCATTATATATCTGGCAATAGTTTTTCTTTTGGCTATTCCTATTATGTATGCTGAGTTTGTTATAGGAAGAAGGGCTCAGACAGATGTTTATGGAGCATTTAAAAAACTTGCTCCTGGCTCAAAGTGGGGAATAATTGGAGTAATATCAATTGTCTGTTGTACTTTGATTCTTGGTTTCTACTCAGTAGTGGGAGGATGGACAATAGATTATATGGTAAAGGCTCTTATGCAACAGTTCTCATCTGGAACTACAGACTTTGCAGAGATGTTCAACAACAGCATACAGTCCAGTTACAGCCCTTTAATTAATATGTTTGTTTTTACAGCTTTGTCGGGAGCAGTATTGTTATTTGGTATAAAAGATGGTATTGAGAAGTATTCAAAGATACTTATGCCGGCTCTCTTTTTTATAGTTGTTATTTTGGCTATAAGGTCTGTAACGCTTCCTAACAGTGAGGCAGGAGTTGATTTCATGTTCAAACCAGATTTTTCTAAAGTTACAACAGGTACATTCTTGGATGCACTGGGTCAGGCTTTCTTTTCTTTAAGTGTTGGTTTTGGTATAATATTTACCTATGCCTCTTACGTGGGCAAGAAAGAGAGCATTATAAAATTGTCTGCACAAACAGCTATTGCTGACACATTGTTTGCAATACTTGCAGGTGTGGCCATAATGCCGGCAGTATTTTCATTTGGATTGGAGCCGGGGCAAGGTCCGGGACTATTGTTTGTAACTGTTCCATACGTTTTCTCTCAGTTGCCTTTTGGAAATTTATTGGCAATACTATTCTTCTTTGTTTTGTTTGTAGCTGCAATAACATCTTCTATCTCTTTATTGGAGGTAGTTGTAGCGTATATTATTGAAGAGTTTAAAATTAAAAGAAGGAGTGCTGTAATTATTGTGGTGGGGGTTGTTGTGACACTTGGAATTTTCTGTTCACTATCTCAGGGTCTTCTTTCTGATATAAAGATATGTGGATTCAATATTTTTGATTTCTTTGATTATACAACAGCTAATATTCTTATTCCGTTGGGTGCTTTATTAATTGTATTGTTTGCCGGCTGGAGAATGAGCAAAGCAGATTTTACAGATGAGATAACAAGTTCTGGAAAAAATAAGATTGCACCATGGTATTTAAAGACTATTATATTATCGGTTAAATATCTGGCTCCTGTTATTATTGGAGTAATTATGGTTAGAGGATTATTCTTTTAATTCTCATTTTTAAAAATTATAACTATGGAAAAAAGGGATGGTTTTGGAAGTGCCTTTGGGGTACTTGTTGCTATGGCTGGTTCTGCAGTAGGGTTGGGCAATTTATGGAGATTTCCTTATTTGGTAGGGACAAATGGCGGTGCTGCATTCATAATAATTTATCTGGCATGTGTTCTGTTGTTGGCATTGCCTATAATGTATTCTGAGTTTATAATTGGACGCAGAAGCCAATCCAATGTTTTTGGAGCATATAAAAACTTGGCTCCCAATACAAAATGGTGTAATCTGGGATTCATTTATGTGCTGTGCTCAATAACCATTATCTCCTTTTACAGCGTAGTGGGTGGATGGACTATAGATTATTTTGTAAAATCTTTAACTTTTGGGTTCTCTTCTGTATCATCAGAGCAATTGGGAAGTCTTTTTTCTCAGACAGTATCATCTGCAGTATCTCCTATAATATATATGCTTGTATTTTTAGGAATAACTGCTCTTATAGTTATTGCTGGAGTAAAGAACGGAATAGAGAAATATTCCAAGATAATGATGCCTTTGTTATTTGTGCTGGTTATTATAATTGCAGTGCGTTCGGTAACATTGGAAAATGCCAAGGCTGGTATTGATTTCCTTTTCAAGCCGGATTTCTCTAAAGTTACATCACAAACATTTCTGGATGCGCTTGGTCAGGCATTTTTCTCTCTAAGTGTAGGCTCCGGATCAATACTTACTTATGCTTCTTATGTTAAAAGAAAGGAAAATATAGTCTCACTTTCTGTAAATACCGCTATGGCAGATACTTTATTTGCTATAATTGCCGGTATTGCCATTATGCCTGCAGTTTTTGCCTTTGGAATATCTCCATCCCAGGGTCCGGGCTTGGTATTTGTTACCTTGCCATATATATTCAATCAGTTGCCATTTGGAGGATTTTTGGCAATGCTTTTCTTCTTTGCGTTGTTTATAGCGGCACTAACATCTTCAATTTCAATGCTGGAGGTAATTGTTGCATATCTGGATGAGGAGTTTAAGCTAAAAAGAAAGACATCTGTATTTTTATCTACTTGCCTTATAGTGGTACTGGGTATTTTATGCTCATTATCCCAGGGAGTATTGCAAGATGTAAAAATATTTGGCAATACAATATTTGATCTGTTTGACAAAACATCTGCAAATATTATGTTGCCTTTAGGTGGACTTATTGCGGTAACCTTTGTTGGATGGAAAATGAAAAAAGCAGATTATACAGATGAGATAACCTCCTCAGGTATGATAAAATTCTCCCAGGCTACTCTTAGTATATTCTACTTTTTCATTAAATATATAGCCCCCTTAGTTGTTGCAATAATTATGGTAAGAGGCTTGTTCTAAACTGTTTTATTTCTTTCTGTATAAAGTATATACAGCACCCAGAACTAACAGTAGTATAAGTATTCCCGACGTAATGGCTGAAACAATCTCTCCAGTTCTGAAACTTGGAGGATTGAACTCGCACACAATAGTGTATTCGCCTGCAGGGATATTAAGTCCTCTAAGAATCCAGTTTGCTCTAAAGAAATCAATGTCTGCAACGCTCTCTCCCATTTTTGATACATCTGTAATGTTGCTTGCAGGGTATAGTTTTGCATCCCAGCCTGGGGCATAATAAACCTCGCTAAAGAGAGCTATTTGAGGTGTTTTGCTGCTATAGTTATAAATAAGTCTGCCAGGTGCATAAGATGTTAGATTTATAACAGCGCTTGTGTCTCTGTTAGGGAAATTAAACTCTTTAAGAACACTGTTCTTTTGAGTAAACTCATCTGCAATAACAGCCTGCTGTGCAGGGTCAATATTGGCAAGAAGGGCAATCTCCTCATCTGCATTTTTTGCATTTATAATCTCGTCTACAAACCAGGCATTTCCTAAAGTGTATGGATTTACCAAAGGAGGAATGTTGGCAT
>CALCUQ010000433.1 GCA_937906795.1 uncultured Bacteroidales bacterium
AACCATTACCTAAACTATTCATTGCTAAATACGTTAACATAATTTTAATTGCCCAACTACTACGCCCTGCTCCTGGATAATGTCCCCAAATATATAAAAACCGTCCTTCATCCACAAAGGTATCTATATCAGCCTTTATATCATTTAGAGCAATTTTTTTTAGATATTCTATTTGCTCTTTGGCCTTTATAGAATCATTCTTTGCAGAATATCCATAATATATATTAATCAAGGAATTTATCTCAGAGCGTCTGTTTCCTCCTTTACGAAAACAACATGATGCCTCCTGCATACACTTTATATATGCGTCAAAGTTCCTTAAATTGTAGTATATGTTACCTTGAGCAAACAGCATCCTTGCTCTGGTCAAATTGTCATTGGAGAGTTTCCCCTCATCAAAACCTTTTACCAAAGCGGCCATTGCAGACTCATCATCATTGCGGTTTCTGTAAATGACACTTTTATAATAGTACATACGGAGTTTGTCTGTTGCACTGCCTTTGTGTGTATAGTAATCTATGGCGGGTTGCAATAGAGAAAAGTCTGTGGTATCTATGTAATTCTTGTCCATAGCCATGGAGAGCAACAGGGAGTGCTTTGCCCTGATCTTGGGACTACACAGTTGCGATTGGTCAATTGACCGGAGTGTGACCAGAGCACTGTCGGGATAATGCTCAATATATGAATCAACTTCATTGAGAAGATTTAATGTTGCACTGTTGTCTCGGCATGAAACAAAAAGTGTGATTGCTGCTATAAGAAACAGATATGGAACTCTTACACTCATAAAACAATTTCTCTGTCATGATTGTACATATTGCCATACTGGCAATTTTAATTGGAACTAATAACAAACTCTACCTTTACCTTCCCATTTCAACATCTTACCAGCGTTTATTATTAATACATAATTTGCAAAGTTAAGCATACATGACATTATATCATAAAAAAAAGTTTGACACAATCATTTCTATTCAACTGATTTACAGATATATAGAATTTCAATTCTTGAAAAAGTTTGACAGACGGGAAAAAAGTTTGACAAACACATGTTTTTACCCTTTTTTGTATCTGTTTTTGAATGCGGCTACTCTTTTGCCAACAGCAGGGATATGTAATTTTTGAGAGTTGTTGTATGGAGATCCATTTTCAATTTTTCCCTAATCGAACTGCTTATATGATAGTGACGGCTTTGGTTGGTATAGAATCCTATATCCTTGCCATTCATTCCTATTGCAAAGAGACAACAGTACTCCATCTCCATTTCTGTAAGATTCCTTTCTTTCAGATGTGATATAAATCTGGGATGCGTAGATTTATAGACAAGCAACAGGGAGTGCATAAACTCTTCCCTATCCTCTATAATGGTGTCTATCTTTCGCCACAACTCCTTTTCATCCCTGATTCTTGATATGAAGAGTTGGTTCAACAAATCTATTCTCTCCTTTATTATATCTGTTATTGATTTGTCAAGCGACATATTTGAGTCAAGCAACTCTTTCAAACTCGAAACCTCTTCTTCCAATAGTGAATAAGAATGTGCCAATCTCTCCTTTTCAGCCTCTACCAATCTCTTTTCAAGCAGGCTTGACTTCAATTTTTGCCTGATGACAACTACGACAAGCAGTAACATAAGAATGAGAGATATGGATGCTGACAGTGTACGTTTCCTGGCGTTTTCTTTTTCTGCATTTTCCTGTTTAAGGCCATATCGCTCCTCTATAAACTGCGTATCACTCTTCAGTTTTGCGACATTTGCTGAATCACTTCTCAAAAAATACTGCTTGTAATGGAACAATGCATCAGAAATATTACCTGAATTCTCATGCAATTCCGACAGTATAGCATGGTATCTGATATTCTGATCTGCATTATATTTGTCATATAG
>CALCUQ010000434.1 GCA_937906795.1 uncultured Bacteroidales bacterium
GATCAGGGTCTGCATAGTCTTGACCGCGCCGCCCTTGTCGCCCTTCTTAAGCACTGGCAGCTCGATCTTGACAGTTTCCTGCTTTTCTGCTACCGCTGGCTTTTTAGCTGCTGGCTTTTTAGCAGGAGCTGGTTTTGCAGCTTCTGGCTTTTTGTTCAAATCTATTTTACCTAAGATTTTAGGACCTTTAACCTCACTTGTTGTAGTTTTTATAAAAACCTCTTTTGCAGGCTCTTTCTGTGGCTCTAAAGATTTTGTTTCACCATCTGTGATATCTTTTACCTTTATAGCAACCTTCTTGGATTCAGCTTTTACAATCTGTTCTTTCTTAAAAGCTTTTTCTATAAGTTCGTATGCTTCTGCAGAGATTTTAGCATTGGGATTTGCTTCAACCTCAATGCCTTTTTTATTAAGAAATTCAACAAGGGTACCCAAACCTATATTAAACGCTCTAACTACTTTACTGATTCTTATATTATCGTTTCCTGTCATATATTACTCTCCCCTGTTTTAAGTTAAACAAAAATTAATCCTCAAACTCAGCTCTTAGAATCTTTTGAACCTCTATAACGGTCTCCTCTTCCAAGTCTGCTCTTCTTGCAATTTCATCTACAGGCAGATTGATAACGCTTCTGGCTGTGTCACAACCAATTTTTTGAAGTGCCTCAATAATCCACTCATCGATTTCGTCGCTGAAGCTGGAAAGTAGTACATCATCCTCTTCCTCCTCGCTCTCATCCAAATCTCTGAAGATTTCGATTTCTGAGCCAATAAGCATATTTGCCAATTTAATGTTGCTACCGTTTTTACCAATAGCAAGAGAAACCTCGGATGGATTTAGGTAAACATAAATTTTGCCATCTTCTCCAATTTTAACAGATGTCAATTTTGCTGGAGACAATGCTCTTTGAACCAAAAGTTGTGTGTTTGTGGTCCAATTGATAATATCTATGTTCTCATTTTTCAACTCTCTTACAATACCATGTATACGTGAACCCTTAACACCTACACATGCTCCTACAGGGTCAATTCTGTCATCGTATGACTCAACTGCAACTTTTGCTCTCTCTCCTGGGATTCTTACAATTTTCTTTATTGTTATAAGGCCGTCAAAAATCTCAGGTACCTCTTGCTCAAACAATTTCTCCAAGAAAGCAGGAGAAGTTCTCGAAAGGATAATCACAGGGTTGTTGTTCTTCATTTCAACTCTTGAGATAACGGCTCTGATTGTCTCGCCTTTACGGAAAAAGTCTGTTGGAATTTGCTCAGTTTTAGGCAATAGAAGCTCATTTCCATCGTCATCAAGAACAAGTACTTCTTTTTTCCATGCTTGATAAACCTCACCTACAATTACCTCTCCAATTCTGTCTCTGTATGCATTGAACAAGTTGGCTTTCTCAATATCCATAATTCTACCAGCCAAGTTTTGTCTGATATTAAGGATACCTCTTCTACCAAAACTTAGTGGCTCAATCTTGTCCATATACTCCTCACCAACCTCGTAAGAGCTGTCAATTTTGTCAACCTCTTCTTTTGATATTTGGGTTGCAGGATCTTCTACTGTTTCAACAACTGTTCTGTTTCTCCAGATTTCAAAGTCTCCTTTGTCAATGTTAATGATAATGTCAAAATTGTCTGCAGAACCATACATTCTTGCCAATTGAGTGCGGAAAATATCCTCCAAGACACTCATCATTGTTGGTCTGTCAATATTCTTAAGCTCTTTGAACTCTGCAAATGTGCTTACTAAATTTAGCCCTTCCATATATTTTATCTATTTTTTAATATTTTCCTTTTAATCCCGACAGCCCCGCCGGCTGCCTCTCTATTTGAATTTGATTACAGGTTTGCACGATTTTATCTGCTCATAGGTGTAAGGTGTAAC
>CALCUQ010000435.1 GCA_937906795.1 uncultured Bacteroidales bacterium
GTATCTGCTACATTATCTTCTTCATATACATACAGGAAAAGAGAATCCTCTCCTATAAGAGAAAGGAACTCTCTGCCACTCTCACCCTTAGTACTGGATGCATTACTCCAATCCAGGCTATAATTTATTTTATTTGAGCTCAACTCAACCTTAACACTCCCCTCATCTCTTTCACAAGAAGTGCCCAATATTAATATAACCAATATTAAAGGCAACAGCCTTATAAAACTTTTCATTCTTAATTCAGTAATATCTTTATGCCTGCTTATATAAAAATGCAATTTCTGCATCAATTAGTAATCGGGAGGAGACATTCAACCCCTCCCGACCAAAAGTATATTATTATATAGTTTCCATATCAACATCAGCATTACCACCAGCAAATGCATCAAAGTCATCTATAGTACAAGTGTAGCTGATTTTTGTAAGAACCGGATCTGGTGTTGTATCTGGATCTGGGTCTGTGCCATCACCACCATCATAACCGCCATCACCACTACCAAATACAAATGTGTAAACATATTTTTTACCAGGCTCCCATGTAGCAGTCAAATTACCTAATGGCATAATTGCCCAACCTTCGTGTAATAGCACTCTGTCTGAACCAGACACATTATTTATAGTACAATATACTGCTAAAAATGAACGTTTAAATGATTGAATATTATGCTGAAAATAGCCAGATTTTTATAGAAAAAATTGCAATAAATATTGTGAATTTGATTTTTATACCATTTTATATGTTAAATATAATTTTAATTGAGTATCTTTGAAAGAATTATTCCACTGTTAAATTAAACGTTCGTTTTCCCTCCATTGCAGCAAAAAATTCCTATCTGGCAAACAAATAAATATGAATAAAGGAATTTTATAATTACATTTGTGTTCTATGTTTAAAAAGATAGGAACATACATAATTGCGGGCATTATTTGTCTTATTATCAATTTTGCCTCAGATGGCTCTTTTTTGAAAGATGGTATCTCTTTGGATAACTATCTTATAGAAAAAGAGGATGGTTCCTATTTTATCGGGGAGAAAGAAGACAACAACAAGGTAATTATTTCCAAAGAGGGCACTATGGCCCAGTCTTTTGAGGGAGGAATTTCATATCCAACACAAAATCTACGCACCCACTACAGAAGAAATAATCCTCACAGAGGCGGTAATACAATAGCATTTGTAAATGATTATACAGGGCATGTCAACTTATCTGCCCACTTTTTCTTAACCAGAAAATTCTTTTTGTTGGGATTGTGTGAAATTGACAAATATTTCATCACTCTCAACAAACTCATAATATAGTTTTCCATTAATAATTAAGTTTTAAGAAGTTTCTCTTCTTTATGTACACTCGTTCACATAGGAACCGGTGTATTTGCCTTTGTGCACATATTATTCAATAATTAAAAATCATAAAAATTAAAACTTACTTTATCATGGAAAACAATTTTACAAGAACTCGTTCTACAAGCAATATAGCCGTTTCAATTTTAACAGTTGTAATTGGATGTGTATGTACACTTGTTCCTGAATCTGATTCAATAAACATTTTTGGTGTACTTGCAATTTTTACTGGTTTTATTCTATTCTTTACTCTAAAGAGTGAATATGTTCATAATGAGAGTGGCAAGAAATATAAAAAATCTTCTTTAAGCTATTCAAGAGAGGCTAAAAACACATTGGTTAAGGCTATTGCAAAACCAGAAGACTACAAAAATGAATTCTCACAAGGTGAATCTATCATGCTGTTAATTTTCTATAATAAAGAGAATGCATATATGCAATTATTGGAGTACATTCCTCACCAATATGTTCCTTGTTCAGAAATATACAAACATGATATTTCAAAAGTTAAAAACTTTATAAAATACAGTTCATATTCAATAAATAAAAATGGTAGTTCAAAAAAAGGGAACTGACTTTGAAAGTCAGCTCCCTTTTAAAATATATTAAAGTATACTTATTCTCTACCTCCTCCCAACGCACTATACAATGTTACAAGACCCTGAATTTCTGTAACTCTGTTTGCCACCTGGTTAAGTTGTGCCTGCAAAAGGGTCTGTTGGGCAACAAGCACTTCCAAATATGTTGTAGAGCCATATTTCATAAGTAAAGATGTACTCTCAACTGCAGAGGTTAGAGACTCTACCTGCTTTTTATAAAGTTCAGATTTGTTATGTGCTGTCTGATACTTGGTCAAGGCTTCATTAACTTCTTTACCGGCAGAAAGAAGGGTTTGTGTAAATTTGATCTTTGCCTCCTGCTGAGCAGCCTTTGCTATTTTAAGCTGTGCAATATTCGCTCCTCTGTTAAACAAAGGCATGGTCAAAGAACCAATTGCAGAACCTATCATAGTTAAAGGATCTAAAACAACTCCATTTGCAGAATTTGTCCAACCAAGAATACCTTGCAAAGATATAGATGGATAAAATGCAGCTCTCGCAGAATTAGTTGTATAGAAAGCCTGAGCCAAAGAGTACTCAGCCATCTTTACATCGGGACGGTTAGACAAAAGCAATAACGGAATACCAACAGAAAATTCCTCAGTAAAATCCTGATCACTCAACTTTCCTCTCTCTACTTTGGTTGGAGAGTTGAACAACAATAATGAAAGAGTATTTTCTGTCTTGTTAATCTGCTCCTGCAAATCAAGTTTGCTGGTAACTACACTATAATATGTAGCCTCTGTTTGAGCCAATGCAGCCTGATCAACATAACCGGCTTCCTTAAGAGCTCTTGTTGCGTCTACACTCTCTTTCCACACTTGTTCAGTCTTGCATACAATGTCATACTGTGCATCCAGCATCAATAATGTGTAGTATACATTTGCTGTAGTTGCTATAAGTTGGGTCCTTACTGCCTGAATATACTCTTTAGACTGCATATACGCAGCTTTAGCGGCCAGTTTCTTGTTTCTTATCTTTCCAAAAACATCAAGTTCCCAGGTTGCACTTATAGGAAGATTATATGAATAAGCAGTATTATTGAACTCTACTGTTCCTATAGTGCCGGTTGGAGCAAATGCAAAAGATGGCAAATATGACAATCTTGATGTCATTAATGCAGCTCTGGCCTGCTCCGATTTTAGGTATGCAGCTTGCATATCGGCATTTCTCACAAGAGCTGAGTCTATATGTTTCTGCAAAATTGGGTCCTTAAACAATTCTCTCCAGTTTACCTGTGCAAAACTTACTGTATCATCATTGGCAAACTCTTCTCCGTATAGGTTTTTATCAACCTCTTCTACCGGTTTGTACTTGTTGTAAATTCCACAACTACTTAACAGGAGAACCGCAATTGTATATAGTAATATCTTTTTCATATTTTATCTCATATTATCAATCAACCAATACTCTATTCTGCCTCTTGTGGCATTTGCTCCCCAGACGCATCACTACCAAGAGGCTTAATCTTCTCCTGCAAAGTCTGGAATGTAACATACAATGCTGTTACAAAGAACAATAGTGCCAATGTACCAATGAATATACCACCAACTACACCAGTACCCAAAGATCTGTTACCATTAGCACCTACACCAGAAGATGTCATCATAGGCAACATACCAAAAATCATTGTAAGTACTGTCATCAAAATTGGTCTAAGTCTGGCTTTGGCTGCATATAAAGCAGAAGCTGCTATACTCATACCTTTGTGTCTGCTTTCAACTGCGTACTCAGTAATAAGAATTGCAGTTTTTGCCAACAGACCAATTAGCATAATCATACCTGTTTGAAGGTAAATATTATTTTCAAGTCCAAACAATTTTGCAAACAAGAAAGTACCCATCAATCCGCATGGAACACTTATAAGTACGGCTAAAGGCAACACAAAGCTTTCATATAGGGCACACAAGATTAAATAAATCATAAGTGCACAAATTGCAAAGATTGCAACCATTTGAGTATTACTTTGCTCACTCTCCTCTCTTGTAATACCTCCAAATTCATAACCAAAACCTGTAGGAAGTTTTTCAGATGCAACTTCTCTAATAGCCTTGATTACCTCACCAGAACTATAACCCTCTGCAGGTGAAACACTAACAGATATACAATTATACAAATTAAATCTGTTAAGCACCTCCGCACCATATACTCTGGTTAATGTCATAAACTGGCTAAGCGGAGCCATTTGACCATTAACCCTCACATAAATATTGTTAAGCGAGCTCTCATCCACTCTATAATTTGCCCCAGCCTGCATCATTACCTTATACACTCTGGAGAATCTGTTTATATTGGATATACTGACATATATGAAACAAATGAAGTTACATTTTCCCTCTATTTGCTTCGTTTATAGGCTTATCTGATAAATAAT
>CALCUQ010000436.1 GCA_937906795.1 uncultured Bacteroidales bacterium
TCGTGAAGGAAAATGCTTAAAAGGTGAAAAATTAGAATGTGACTGCCATGAATATTTTGATGATAAAAAAGTAAATTACAATGTTACTAATATTATTGATATTATTGATTTAGTTAAAATCATTGAAACTTATTAAAGCGGTCCAAAAGAGTACCAATATAATAGGAACAGTTACCCAGATAAATCCAAAAGTGGAAGACCCTGTAGCTGCAGACTTATATAAAATAGGTACAACAGGCAGAATTCTAAAGATGCTTGAGATGCCGGACGGCTCATATACAGCTATTTTACAAGGTTTAAAAAGATTCTCACTTAATGATATTATCTCAACTGAGCCTTATCTTATTGGCAGTGTGAATTATATAGATGAGACTCCTTTGCAGGCCGAAGAGGAAAAGACAGGTAAAATGCTTGCTTCCAGCATTAAGGATTCTGCACTATATATATTAAAGATGACACCTCACCTGCCACAGGAGAGTTCTTTTGCCATAAAGAATATTGACAGTCTGAGTTTCCTTATAAGTATGGTTGCCCAAAATCTGGAGAACGAACTTACTCCAGAAAAAATGGACATTCTATGCGAAGACAAGCTGATTGACAGAGGTTTGAAACTGTTGGAGGTACTTAATAAGCAAATAGAGATATTAAAGCTTAAACAGGATATACAGCAGAAGGTTAAAAGTGAACTTGACCAGCAACAAAGAGAATATTACCTTAATAACCAGCTTAAAACTATTCAGGAAGAGTTGGGTATGAACGGTAATGGAGAAGATATTGCAGATCTCAGACAGCGTGCCCAATCTAAACAATGGCCAGAGAAAGTTGCGAAAGTATTTGAGAAAGAGCTTCAAAGATTTGAAAGGGCAAACCCTAATTCTCCAGACTACAACACTCAATACAGTTATCTTGAGTTTTTGCTTGACCTTCCTTGGGATTATACAACAGAAGATAACCTTAATCTTAATAATGCTCAGAAAACACTTGATAATGACCACTTTGGATTAGAGAGTGTTAAAGATAGAATTATTGAGTACCTGGCTGTACTTAAATTAAAAGGAGATATGAAATCTCCAATATTATGTTTGTATGGTCCTCCGGGTGTTGGTAAGACATCGCTTGGCAAGTCTGTGGCAAAGGCCCTTGGCAGAAAATATGGCAGAATTTCTCTTGGCGGACTTCACGACGAGTCTGAAATAAGAGGCCATAGAAAAACATACATTGGTGCTATGCCTGGTAGAATTATAGACACTATATGCAAAGTTGGCAGTTCAAATCCGGTAATTATTCTGGATGAGATTGATAAAGTAAGTTCAGACTACAAGGGAGATCCTGCTTCTGCTTTGCTTGAGGTACTTGATCCTGAACAAAATACATCGTTCCATGACAATTACCTTGATATAGACTACGATTTGTCTAAAGTGTTGTTTATAACTACAGCCAACAACATAAGTGCAATCCATCCTGCTTTAAGAGACAGAATGGAGCTTATCCCTGTAAACGGATATCTTGCAGAGGAGAAATATCATATTGCCAAAGATTTCCTTATACCAAAACAAAGGGAGGCTCATGGCTTAAAGAGTTCTCAGTTTAAGATGAATAAGGCTGCAATTGAGACTATTATAAATAAATATACCAGAGAAAGCGGTGTAAGAAACCTTGACAAGCAGATTGCCAAACTTGCAAGAAGAACTGCCAAATCCATTGCTATGGAGGAGGAGATTCCTGCTCAAATTTCACCAGCAAAGGTTGAGGAAATTCTTGGACTTCCTACAAATTCTCATGATATGCAAAAAGGGAATGAATCTCCAGGTGTAGTAACAGGATTGGCATGGACTGAGATGGGCGGTGAGATTCTGTTTGTAGAAACAAGTCTTAGCGAAGGTAAAGGTGTGCTTACAACCACTGGAAATCTTGGAGATGTAATGAAGGAATCTGCCATTATTGCATACCAGTATATAAAGGCTCATCCTCAGCTTATTGGATTAAAGACTTCTGATATTGTTGAAAAAGATGTTCATTTACACGTACCAGAGGGAGCTATACCTAAAGATGGTCCGTCTGCCGGTATTACTATGGTAAGTTCTATGGCATCTGCATTCAAAGGCAAAACAGTAAAACATGGAATTGCTATGACAGGTGAGATGACCCTAAGAGGAAAAGTTTTACCTGTTGGCGGTATCAAAGAGAAAATTCTTGCCGCAAAACGTGCCGGAATACACACAATTATTTTGTCGGCTGAGAATGAGAAGGATATAAAGGATATTAAAGAAGTATATATAAAGGGACTTACATTCCATTATGTAAAAACTATGGAAGATGTTCTTAAATTTATATTCTAAATATGGATGTAAAAATTGAAAAAGAGTGGAAAGAACTTCTTAAGGAAGAGTTTGAAAAAGATTACTTTGCCTCTCTTGTGAATTACTTGAAAACAGAGAAACAGCAAGGTAAGACAATATATCCTCCTGGAAGTAAAATATTTAACGCCTTTGAACTTACCCCTTTTAGCAAAGTAAAGGTTGTAATTCTTGGGCAGGACCCGTACCATGGTGTAAACCAGGCTCATGGGCTCTCTTTTTCTGTTCCCGACAACATAACTCCTCCCCCATCCTTAAAGAATATCTACAAGGAGATAGAATCTGACCTTGGGGTAAAAGTAAATAAAAACGGTAATCTTGAGAGTTGGGCAAAACAGGGGGTATTTCTATTGAATGCCATCCTTACTGTAAGGGCAGGCGAGCCAACCTCTCATAGCAAGATAGGTTGGGAGAAATTTACTGATGCTGTTATAAAATGTATAAGTGACAACAGTCAAGGGGTAGTTTTTATGTTGTGGGGAAATTTTGCAAGGACAAAAAAGAACCTTATAGACTGCAATAAACATTATGTATTGCAAGCAGCACATCCATCGCCTCTTGCCAGAGGTGCATTTTTTGGATGCAGACATTTTTCAAAATGTAACCAAATACTTGAACAAAACGGACACACACCAATAAACTGGGAGAAATAAAATGAAAAAATTAACAACAATCTTATTGGCTATATCTGTAGCATTTATTTTTAGCATGTGTACATCTGGAACAGAAGAGATTCCTTTTAAAAGTTACTGGAAAGTTAGCGGGATGTATTATGATTCTCAGCAAGTAGCCCTGCCAGAGGGACAGACATCAGAGATGTTCTTTATCAACAATATGGACTTGTCGGGACTATGCGGATGCAACAATTTCTTTGCAAGTTTTTGGGCTGTTGCAGATAAGGGAACAATAAACATTGAACCTAAAATGAGGACAAGAAAAATGTGTCCTGATATGGGTTACGAAGAAAAATTCATGGAGAACCTCTCTAAAGCAACAAGTTACAAACTTAAAGAGAACAAAATGACAATAAAAGACAAAGATGGAAATGTCTTGTTTGAACTTGAAAAGACCGAAATAAACAGAGATCAATTTTAAGATAAAAAAAAGAGGCAAACGCCTCTTTTTTTATTTTGTCTTAGGTTCTGATGCCTGATCCAGCAGATACATTATTGATTTGAAGGTTACTCCACTATGTTTGGACAAACCAATCTCGCATGTTCTGCTGGTTGCATACCCCTCTGTGCAAGGCTCTACTTTTGTTCCATCTACAAGATTACCCTCAACTTGTTGTTTAAGCATTCTTAGGCCATGTGCATTAAGTTCCGGATTAAAGAATCCGTGGTCACCTGCAAAACCGCAACAGTTACTGTCTATTACCACCACTTGTTTTGCACATAGTCTGGCCAGATCATACAGCATATTGTCAACACCAAGTTTCTTTGCTGAACATACTGCAAAAACAGCAACTTTTTTATCCAGTTTCTTTATATCAAGTTTATCTACAACAAACTTGGTAATGAATTCAGCCGGTTCATAAAGCTTAAGCTTGTCATCCATATTGGTATGCATAGTGTACAAACAAGGGCTCATATCGCATAAAATTGGATATTTTCCCCCTTCTGATGCTTTATACAACTCATTATACAATTCATCAGACACTTTCTTTGCAGCCTCAACATATCCTTTGCTTGAGAATGCCATTCCACAACATAATTTATTAAGATTATTTGGATAAATAATCTCATATCCTGCCTTAGTAAGGAGTTTTTCTGTAAGTCTGGTTATCTCCAGTTCCTTTGAATATGATTTTGCCACACCCATTGTTCTGGTAATGCAAGATGGGAAATAGACAACTTTTCCCGCTGGTGCAACACTTTGCAATGGTTTTACATTTGTGTAGTCTATTCTGGTAGCTCCTTTTGGATAATATTCAGACCACATTGGTATAGAGCCAAATGAAAGGAATCTTGCTCCTGAGGCCAATGCTCCAAAAACTTTCTTTCCAAACACCATTCTGGTTCCGTGCACCAAATTTAAAGAAGTTCTTAAAGCTGAGGTAACTTTATCTATTTTTCCAGCCAAAACAACTGCTTCTTTCTTAGCATACTCCGAATGGCCTTTATCTTTGAGTTCTTTTACAAGTTTGCCTGTGTCTACTTTTACAGGACATTTGACTCCGCATAAACTGTCTGTAGCACAAGACTGTATTCCCCAATATTGGTATTGCTTGTGCATTTCTGCTGCAACATGAGGAGTCTGCCCTGTGGATTTCAAACGTTCCATCTCTCTGTAAGACGCAACTCTTTGCCTAGGAGAAAGGGTCAATCCCTCTGCTGTACAAGTTCCCTCGCAAAAACCGCACTCCATACATTTGTTTATGCTCTCTTTAATATCCGGGCAAGGCTTAAGATTTTTTATATGGATATGTTTGTCATCATTTAAGATTACACCAGGATTAAGGATTCCTTTAGGATCAAACAACTCTTTAACCTCTTTCATTAGTGAATATGCCTGCTCTCCCCACTCAAGTTCTACATATGGAGCCATATTTCTACCTGTACCATGCTCAGCCTTTAGAGATCCATTGTATTTATTTACAACAAGGTCTGCAATATCATCCATAAACTTGCTGTATTTTTTAACCTCACTTTCACTTCCAAAATCCTGATTGAACATAAAGTGAAGGTTACCTGCCAAAGCATGTCCAAAAATAACAGTATCCGGATAACCGTCTTTCTCAAATATCTCTCTCAAATCAAGGACTGCATCTGCCAGTTGCTCAATTGGGAAACAAATATCCTCAATAATTGATGTTGTTCCTGCTTTTCTCATTCCTGCAACAGTTGGGAGTGTCTCTTTTCTCACTTTCCACAATATTGCCTGTTGCTTTGGATCTTGAGTAAATTCAAATGGTATCTCAACCTCAATCCCCTTAATACTTTCTGTAATTATAGCAGTCTTCTCTTCTAGCTCCTGTTTTGATTGGGCTCTTGCCTCTACCAACAAGCCTGCTGCACCACTGGACAAAGTTTTTATATAATCTGGCAAACCTGGAGTGTTCTCTACAGATTTTATACTTGCCCTATCTATAAGTTCCACTGCCGAAACAGGTTGTTTCTTAAGGATTTGCACAGCCTCGCACGCCTCTCTAATTGTTGGATAGATTATAAGGGCTACAGATTTGTGAGGGTCCTCAACTACAGTGTTGTAGGTCACCGACGAAATAAATGCCAGCGTTCCTTCTGATCCTATGATAATGTGTTTTAGAATCTCAAAACCATCATTATAATCTACAAAAGCATTAAGGCTGTAACCTGTTGTATTCTTGATTTTATATTTTTTTATTATTCTTTCTTTTAATGTCTGGTTTTCATTTATCCTTCTTGAAATGTCTTCCAGTTTGTCAAGAATATGTTTGTGGGACTTCTCAAATGCTGCTCTTGACGATGCATCGGCAGTATCAAGAAATGTTCCGTCGGCGAAGATAAGTTTTAAATCTGCTATTGTTTTATATGAGTTCTCACTTGTTCCGCAACACATTCCACTTGCATTGTTGGCTGCAATTCCGCCAATCATTGCTGAATCAATTGAGGCCGGGTCCGGACCAATTTTTCTTCCATACTTTACAAGATATCTGTTTGCCGCTCCTCCTCTGATTCCCGGCTCCAACTCAATTTTAAGGCCATTATCCATAATTTTATAGCCCTTAAAACCATGAGTAGCAATTACAAGCACAGAATCTGAAATTCCTTGGCCAGACAAAGAGGTTCCTGCTGCTCTGTAGGTTACAGCAATTCCCATCTGATTGGCCGTACGCATTATAAACTCAATCTCCTTATTATTGTTCGCTCTAACAATAAGTTTAGGGACAAGTCTGTAAAACGATGCATCTGTACCAAAAGCAAGGGTACTTAACGAATCATGCAAAAGCCTTTGTGAAGGGATAACTGTATTGAGTCTTTTATAAAACTCTTTGTATTGGCCTGTTAACATATATCTTGATTTTTAATTGTTCTCTTGTTGTGCTATACTCTTTAGAATTTCTTCCAAATCTATATCATTTATATTTTTTGCAACTACTATATTGTTTTTCAAAAGGTATAAAACCGGTACTTCCTGCAAGTAATATTTTGAAAACAATTCTCTGTTGTCTGCGTTTTCGCCCCAAACATTCTCCCAAGGTGCATCAGAGCCTACCACATAATTTACCCAATTTGTTCTGTTGGTAGATGTATTTATAGCTATAAACTCAATATCAAGCAATTGCTTGTATTTAATGCTCAGTTCTTTAAGATGTGGGGCTACCATTTCTGTACAAATGGCACAATTGGGTTTGTAGAAGAACAGTACTTTATATTCTTTGTCAATATCATACAAATGAACAGAAGAACCATCTATACGCTCAAGTGCCAAATCTGCCGCCTTTTGCCCAAGAGGATTCATTGAGTGCACTTGAATTGCTTTTTTTGCATTTTCTACCATATTGGTTCCCTCCCATTTCTGTGGCATCTGAACTATGTATTTTTTTGCCAGATACACAGCCGAGTTGGAGAGTGTATTGTCTGGGCTAAAAGAAAGATAGGAATATAGCTCTCTGAACAACTCTCTAAAGAGAGATTCACTGCCCTCGCAATTATTGTAAAATAAATCTATTCCTTTGTTGACTGCTGTTGAATCACCTTTTAATGGGGCAAAGAAATTATCTATAAATTTTACAAGATCATCTTTTTGCTGGTTCTTTGCCTGCAGCAGCCTCTGTAAAGCATCTACATTAAGTCCTCTGCCAATAATTGTCTTATCCTTATCCAGCAAATAAAGTTGCGGAGTTTTTACCACATTGTACAAAGCCACAAAATTGCTCTTGTAATCCTTATCCCAAACATTAACCCAATTTACAAACGGATTGTATGTATTGAAATTATCATTTATATAGTTATGCCATTTTGTTGAATCTGCTTTTGTATAAACAGCAAATACATCAATTGGTCCATTATTATATCCGTTAAGAAAATCAACAAGTTGCTCAGATTCCTTCTTGCATGTAGGACAATCGTCTGTGTAAAAGAACAGGATGGCATAATCTTGTTGCAGTGCATTAAGGGTTACAGAATCACCTTTTATATCCTGCATTACAATATGCGGAGCTGTCATTCCAACCAAAGAATGTTTGTTGAAATTCACAAATGTACTTAGCATAAAATACCCGTCTTTTGAAGGCCATTCAAGTTTTTTGCTTAAAAACCACTGTTGGGCAATTGCAACAGCAACTGCCTCCTGCCCCATAATGTTTGGGTCATAGAAATATGCAAAAGCTTTTTGGGCATACTGAGTCTGAGTTTGTTTGTCGGGAGCACCCTCAATAAGTTCATTGACCTTGGCAATTACCACATCTGTAGGGTTAAGTTCAACAGATTTAAGGTACGCATTCACATCAAACTCTCTGCTGAGTGTATCTTGTTGACCGTATGCACAAATGCCTGTACAAAAGACAAATAATATAAAAAATAATCTCTTTAACATTTACTCCTGTTTTGTAAACTTTGTTATGTCTACCCCTTTTGGCATAAACAGTGTTGCATCTCCGTTATGAAGAAAAACATCCCTTACAACTGTTGAAGAAATAAATGAATACTCCTGACTTGCAGGGATAAATATTGTTGAGACCTCTGGAGCCAGTTTCTTGTTGGCCTGGGCAATAACACTCTCCAGTTCAAAATCTGTTGTTGTCCTTAACCCCCTTACAATATATCTTACATTCAATTTTCTACAAAGGTCTATTGTAAGTTCCTTATATGTACATACTTCCACATTAGGAAGGTTTTTAGTTGCCTGTTTTACAATTTCAACTCTATTGCTTGGAGAAAAGAATCCTCTTTTTGCACTGTTATAACCAATTGCGATTATGACTTTATCAAACAACTGCAAAGCTTGTTCCAAAACGTCATAATGACCAATTGTAAATGGATCAAAAGATCCGGGAAATATTGCTGTACGCATCTGATTTATTTTTTATACAAAATTAGTTAAATTTTAATGTTTTTACTACTTTCGTACAGATTTATAAAACTACAATTATGCATACAGATAAAACATTAGGTGTACTTGGCGGAATGGGGCCGGCTGCAACAGCTGATTTTCTTAGAGTTCTGGCAGAAAGAACCCCAGCAGGTACAGATCAGGAACATCCCAGAATGATTGTGTATTCACATACTGTTACTCCCGACAGAACCACATTCTTGCTTGGCAAGGGACCAGATCCAACAGAATACATTAAAGATGGTTTGAAAACTTTGATTGGATGGGGCGCAGATATGCTTTGCGTTACCTGCAATACCGCACATCATTTTATAGATGGGTTCAGAGATGAGATTGACAGACCAATTGTACATATAATTGACGAAACCATCCTAAAATCCCAACAGGTTTGTCCTAATGGGGCATGGCTTACTGCAACATTGGGGACAATGAGAACCGGACTCTACCAAAGACATGCCCAGAGCAGCGGATATACTTTCCGCATTCCAGACCCTGACATGCAGGTTGAGATTCACGATGT
Organism: uncultured Bacteroidales bacterium; assembly: GCA_937906795.1. Taxonomy (GTDB): domain Bacteria; phylum Bacteroidota; class Bacteroidia; order Bacteroidales; family UBA932; genus Egerieousia. The sequence goes on from CALCUQ010000436.1 coordinate 8,914, forward strand.
TACAGATATGGTTAAAGCTGGTATTATTGATCCAACCAAAGTTGTACGTACGGCTTTGCAAGATGCCGCATCTGTTGGTGGCTTGCTGATAACAACTGAAGCTATGGTTACGGAGGCTCCTCAAAAAGAATGTCATTGTGGCGGAGCAGCAGCTCCTGCCGGAATGCCGGGAGGAATGGGCTTCTAGTTCATTATAAAATCAAGAGCCTTACTTTCAAAGTAAGGCTCTTTTTTCTTGGAAAAAAATAAATATATCATATATTAAAATAAACAAATTATAGGGAGAAAATCATGTTAGATGTAGAAAAACTAAAAGAAGCTGCACATAAACTCCATATGTCTGAAGAAGAGTTTATTGCTGAGAAAAAACGATTAGCCGCAAAAATTTTGCATCTGGATGATAAAGAAACTCCTCGGAATGGGATTATATATATTTTGTTGGCATTTTTCTTCGGAGCGATAGGTTTGCACAATTTTTATGCCGGATATTGGGGGAGAGGGCTTTCTCAACTTTGTTTGAGCCTGATAGCTCCGTGGTTTTTATATATTCCGTTGTTGTTTGTAAGTATTTGGGTGCTATTGGAACTCCTATTTGTAAATAAAGATCCTCACGGAAAAGCAATGAAAGGTAACCGTAGAATTATAAACCTTTTGCGTATCGCAACGATAGTTATTCTGACACTTGCATTTTACAAT
>CALCUQ010000437.1 GCA_937906795.1 uncultured Bacteroidales bacterium
GGTGAGTATGCTTTTATTGGTGCTGGAGCAGTTGTAATAGAAGACATTCCCCCTTATGCAGTAGTGGTTGGTAATCCTTCCCGACAAATTGGCTGGATGAGCAGATCTGGAGAGTCTTTGGATTTTAGTGAAAACCAAGTAGCAGTCTGTTCTTTGTCGGGAGAAAAATACAAACTTGAAAATGGGAGAGTTACCCTAGAGAGCCTTTAAAAATTTCTTGGGAATAGGGGTCTGGAACTCCATTTTCTCGCCTGTTACAGGGTGGGTAAAATTTAGCATATAGGCGTGGAGAAATACTCTTCCCGCCTTTTTGTCTTCTTCTATCCACTTAAGGTTGTCTGTATTGCCGTATTTGCGGTCGCCAAGGATTGAGTGCTTAAGTTCATGTAAGTGAACTCTGATCTGGTTCTTGCGGCCAGTGTCAAGGGTGAGTTCTACCAAAGTGTGATCTTTTCCGCTTTTAAGAGGTTTGTATCTGGTAATGGCCAGTTGTCCGCCATTATCTGTAGCACTTGAGTAAACTACAAAAGCAGCATTTTCTTTAAGATAGCTTTTAATTTCACCCTCTTTGTCAATTATTCCGTGAGCAACAGCAACATACCTTCTGTCGGTGATAAGATTGTTCCAATTGTGCTGAAGCATAAGTTTTGTCTGCTCATCTTTAGCAAACAGCATAAGGCCGCTGGTTTGTTTATCCAATCTGTGGACAATATAAACTCTTGGAGCTGGACCATTTTTACTGCTGTATTTTTCCTTTACATATTTGTTAAGAATGCTGTGTGCGGTAAACTCCATTTTATCAGATGCAAGAATCTCAGCTGCTGTATTGCGTTTGCTAACAGTGGAGTCATTTTTTCTTCCTTTAAGTGAACCGCCACTTGTTGATACAGATAACAGCCCCTCGTGTTTGTTTATAACAATAAGGTAGTCATCTTCATAGATTATTTTAATAGGCTCATTGGCCATTAGTGCAGTATCATTGGATATGGTTGCATTCTTAACAGGCTTTTGAGCCAGCTCAACAATATCGTTTTCTTTGAGAGTGTAGTTGTATTTGGTGCAAGCTTTGCCGTTAACTAAAATAGCCTTGTTGGACAAAAGTTGCTTTACTTTTGTTTTGCTCGCCCCTTTAAGGTTTTCAAGCACAAAATCCTGCAATGTAGAAGGTGTTGTAACTATTTCTCTCATACTAACGTCTTGTTTATATGTTTGCAAAGATATCATTTTATGTATAAGAATGTAAATTTTAATTGTTATCTTGCCTTTAATTTTAAGGGGGATTTATAATGAGAAATTTGTTGATTAATGATAATTCATCTCTGCTGAGAGAGGAGCAGACCACTCTTCCCCTTAAATTTACCAATCCATTTTTCTATATTCCACATCCTTTATGTGTAGAAGCTGTAGCACAAGTTCAAAGATATATAGAATCCCAACCGCCAATAAAAAAAGAGGCAGACAAAGGCAAAATGTTTGGAGTTCTAATTGTTAAGACTCCAAACGATGAGGTAGGCTATCTTGCAGCCTTTTCTGGCAACTTGTGCGGGAGCAATAATCACAGCTTTTTTGTTCCACCTGTTTTTGACCTTTTGGACCAGAGCGGATTCTTTAAAAAAGGGGAAGCATATATCTCCAATATCAACAATCAGATAAAGATGCTTGAAAACTCCTGCGAATTTCTGGAAGTTAAAACCAAATTGCAGCAATTTAAGGAGCAGTCAGATGCACAAATTTTCCTTTTAAAGCAAAAGTATAAGTCAGACAAGCAATTAAGGCAGCAGCACAGAGAGGAAATTTATGCTAAGGGGAATTGTATTTCTTCTGCCGACAAATTATTGTTGGATCAGATGATCCTCCAGAGCCAGTTTCAGAAAGCACAGATAAAAAGACAGGAGAAACAAACTGTTCAACATATTGTTACTCTGCAGCGTGATGTAGATTTCTATATCTCTAAAATTGAGGCATTAAAGCAGGAGAGAAAAATTGAATCTGCAAAATTGCAGTTTGAAATTTTTGAGCATTTTGTGTTTGCCAATGCAAAAGGGGAGAGCTGCACTTTAAATGAAATATTTAAAGGGACCGCGCAGCGCATTCCCCCTGCCGGTGCAGGGGAGTGTGCAGCTCCAAAGTTGCTGCAATATGCCTATAGCAATAATCTTAAGCCAATAGCAATGGCTGAATTCTGGTGGGGTGAGTCACCAAAGTCCATTGTGCGGGTGCATGGCAATTATTATCCGTCGTGTAAAAGCAAGTGTAAGCCTATACTTGATTTTATGTTGCAGGGACTTGATGTAGAGCTGTCAAAAGGGGAGGGGACATCTTCTGTGTGTAACAGTGAGATAATTGAGATAATTTTTGAGGATGATTTTTTTATGGCTGTAAATAAGCCTTCTGGAATTTTATCTGTTGACGGAAATATCCAGGCGCCATCCATTGCCCACATAATTAAGGTTTCTCATAATTTGGATTATCTTCCCATGCCGGTGCATAGGTTGGATATGGATACCTCTGGAATACTGGTACTTGCAAAAAGACCTGAATTCTATTCGCAATTTCAGAGGCAGTTTGCCAACAGAGAGATTCATAAGGAGTATTTTGCTCTTTTGGGTGGAATTTTAAAGGAGGACTCAGGTGTTATTGAATTGCCAATTGCACCTGATTTTGAGCATAGACCCTCTCAGATGATAGATTTTGAAAATGGTAAGGAGGCAATAACAGAATATGAGGTTGTTGAAAGAGATTATAGGAAAAATATAACTAAAGTAAAGTTTGTTCCCCTTACAGGACGTACTCATCAGTTAAGGATACATTCTGCTCATAAAATGGGACTAAATACCCCCATAATAGGTGATACTCTATATGGGGGTATATATGCAAAAGGATTAATGCTTCATGCGTATAAACTGGTGTTCATACATCCGGTAACTAACCGGCAGATTACATTAATAAAAGAAGATAATCTAAATTTTTAGCTGTTTATCCATGGCTCTACAGCAAGTGTAGTACCTAGCAGTCTTGTTGTAACTTTATTTACAATGTCGTGTCCGCGGGCACCATTGGTAAAATATACAAAACATTTGTTTTGCTCAGGTACAATCATAAACAATGCTCTAAAGTTACCATTGTTGCCCCAATGCCATACAGTCTTGCCTAATTGTGGATTTTGCTCCAATCCAACTCCTAATCCCCAATACATTGTACTGTCACACTCTCTTGGCTTCTTTGCGTATCTTATTGCTTTAGGAGCATCTGGAGCTATATTTGTCATTGCAACTATTGCAGGGTCGTTGTTTTGTATCCCTTGCATTAAGGCGTTGACAAATTTTATATAGTCATTTGCTGTCGTTCTCAAAGTATATCCTACGTTAGCTCTTGGGTGTCTTCCTTTGCCTCTGTTTACCCCACTTCTGTTATATCCGTCAAGAGCCAATGTGTCGTATTTGTCTTCCCAAGCGTATGATGTGTTTTTCATTCCAAGCGGGTTAAATACCTCTTCTGTGGCAATTGTTTGTATATCTTTTCCTTTGATGGCTTCAACTGCTCTTTGCAGAAATGCAAATCCCTCTCCAGAGTATCCGTAACAAGAGTCTGCTGCAAATTTGAATGTTATGTGCGATGTTGGCCATTGGTCAGATGAAACAGATGCACTCCAGTTTGGAAGTCCTGTTCTGTGGGTTAGAACAATTCTTGGAGTAAGTTTTTTTGCCATCCCAATACTCTCTTCTTCGGTGAATCTTCCATAGTCACCACCTTTAACAATAAAGCGGTTTATGTCTGTATATTCGGCAATTGGGGTGTCAAGATCTATCTCTCCTCTTTGGGCCATTTTATTTACAATGTATGCAAATACAACTTTACTTAAAGATGCTGCTTGGAAAATACTTTCTCCAGAATGTTTTTTCAAGGAATCAATTTTTTCTTGACTATAAAAGTTGGGGTTGAATAACTCAGCTGTGAAAAATGTGTCGTCGGGAGAAATATATGCCACGGAAATGGCTGGAATGCTGTCTGAAACAATGATTTCAGTAAATTCCTTCTCCAATGCAGAGTAATCTTTCTGTTTTGTGTCTGTGCAACTTATTATGCAACAAACAGCAAAAAGGGTATAAATAATATGTTTCATATAATTGGGTTTATTGTTTCTTTTTTGTCAAATGATAATACAATTCTCTAACAAGCATTACCGGTGATGTTACGGCAATAATTATTAACCATTCTTTAGCACTTATTGGTTGTGTGTTAAAGACCTCTCCTCCAATCTGTACTATAACTATTGTGGTTACCATTATAATTAAAGCCGTTCCCCAGAATTTATTGTTTCTCAGTAATCCGTCAAATACAGATTTGTTCTTTCCAATTACTCTGGCATTGAACATGTTCCACCAGTTGAGAATCATGTAAGCGGCAAAGAATTCAGACATATTGAAATCTGCAAAAAATCCAATTGCATTTTTACTGCTCCACAGTACAAATGTACACAGTAACCATACAAAAATGCCAAATCCAAATATAGCTTTTGCCAATGGCTTGTTTATAATGAATTCTTCTCTGTTTCTTGGAGGATCGTTAAGAACTTTTTCATCTGCAGGCTCGCTTGCAAGGGCAATTGCTGCCAATGAATCCATAACAAGATTTATCCATAGGAATTGGGTAACTGTAAATGGCATCTCAACTCCAACTATAGGTCCAAAAAGTGCAATAAGACAAGCCGATACGTTTATTGATAACTGGAAGAAAAGGAAATTCTTTATGTTTTTGAATAATGAACGTCCCCATTTTACTCCGGTAACTATACTTGGGAATGCATCGTTAAGCAATATTATATCTGCTGCTTCTTTGGCTACGGATGTTCCTGATCCCATTGCAATTCCTACATCTGCGTGGTTTAAGGATGGAGAGTCATTTACTCCATCTCCTGTCATTGAGCATACATACCCTTTGGCTTGTGCCCATTTGAGAATATCGAGTTTGTCTATTGGGGTACATCTTGCAATTATATTGGGGAATGGACGTTTGCTGTTGCCTTTGTCTACTTCTGTAAAGAAGTCTTTTGCTTCAACTGCCCATATATCTTTAAACCCGGCCTGACGTCCAATTTCGCTGCCTGTTCTAAGATTGTCTCCGGTCATCATTACAACATCTATCCCGGCTTTGTAGCATTTCTCTATTGCGCCTGGAACATCTGTTCTTACAGGATCTTCTATGTACCAGGTTCCTACATATTTGCAACCTTCCAGGCTTTCTCCTTCTTTAAGTTTTTTGGCAATGGAGGCGTAACCTTTGGAAAGGTCTATAGTAGCTGCAGATATTGCTCTCCTGCCTCTTTCTTGTTGTTGGCTTACCATTGCAAGGTAAGCATCATAACCAATGATTCTGGAGATAACCTCTGGTGCTCCTTTTATTACGCAAATCTGATCGTTGGTAAATATTCCCTTAGAATAAGTTACCATATATTTGTATGCACTCGAAAACGGAATACACTCAATTGTTTGGTAACTGCTTCTGATTTTAGCAGTTTTCTCTTTCCCAATATCCTTTAAAATTGCACCTTCTGTTGGGTTGCCTATAACAGTATCATCTTTGCTCCAGTTTGCAGTGGAATTTATAGCTCCAATTATATCTAAAAGCTCTGCATTTTCGGCACTAACATCCTTTTCAACAACACTCATACTGTTTTGGGTAAGTGTACCTGTTTTGTCGGTGAAGATTAGATTTACTGCTCCAATAGTTTCGCATGCATGCATCTTCTTTACCAGATTGTGCTCTTTTGCCATGGTTTTCATTGAAAATGCAAGGGCCAGTGTCACCGACAAAGGAAGTCCTTCCGGTACTGCAACAATCACTACCACAACAGCTGACATTAGAAACTGTACTATTGTAAGAAGTGTTTCTACAGAGAGTGTGAAAGGATTGTTTATCCAGTGGACAATATTCAAGATTACAAACATTGTTCCTGCAACAGAGAATGCGGCAATGTTTATTTTAGAGGCCAATTCTTCCAGCTTCTCTTCCAGAGGTGTTTTGTTTTTTGTCTCTTCAAAAGCCTGGCGTGTGGTTTGCCCTATCTGGGTTGCGTCTCCAACCTTAACAACATACCCCTCGCCAAGTCCTTGCTCAATTACTGTACCTCTAAGCACCAGGTTAGGGGCAAAGCCGGATCCTGTGTATATGTAGTTGATAGGATATTTGCTTACTGCTACAGATTCACCTGTCATAGCTGATTCGTTTACCTTTAAATCTGTTGCTGTAAACAACTCTATATCTGCAGGAATTTCATCTCCGGCAGATAGTATTACTACATCGCCCACAACAAGCTGATCTTTAGAAATCTCTATAACACATCCCTCTCTCCTTACTTTAACAGCCTCAAAATCCTTAGTGGATTTCATTGCATCAAATTTCTTTTGAGCATCCCACTCCTGATAAAATCCCACTGTTGTAGCAATGAGAACGGCGCAGATAATTCCTATTGATTCTGTGTAATTGCCATGAATGATTCCAAAAACAAGGGATATTGCTGTAGCAATCAACAAAATTATAATAATAGGATCTGTGAATTTTTCCAGATATAATCTCCACCAGGGTGTAGTAGGTGGTGGAGTAAGCAAGTTTACTCCATGCAATTTTCTGCTTTCATCAACTTGCTCTTTTGTTAATCCTCTTTTTATATCTATGTTCATGCTATAAAATGCCTTTTTAAGCTACAAAAATAAGGATTATTTGTATTACATTTGCCTATTGGAGTATTAATTCAACTAAAGAAAGTGTTTTTATGGCAGAGCAAATTATAATGTTGGGTACAGGCAATGCTGTTGTAAAGGATTGTTTCAATACCTGTTTCATTCTTAAAACAGATAATGAGTTGTTGATGGTTGATGCTGGAGGTGGAAACGGTATTTTATCTCAGCTGCAGAGGGCTTCTGTAGAGATTTCTGATATTCATAATTTGTATATTACTCATTGTCATACAGATCATATTCTTGGTGCGGTATGGATTGTTAGAATGGTAACTGCTGCCATGTTGTCTTGTAAATATTCTGGAGATTTTACTGTATATAGCCATAAAAAGGGTATAGATACACTTTTGACAATATGTAATCTTGTGTTGCCTGCAAAAAATATGGCATTTGTTGGAAAGAGTGTCCATTTGCGTGTGGTTGAAAATGGTGAGGAAATAAAAATTGGAAATATTTCGTTGGAGTGTTTTGACACACTTTCTACAAAAGAGCCACAATTTGGATTCAGAGCATCTCTTCCAAGTGGAAAAGTACTTGTTTGTTTGGGTGATGAGCCTTATAATTGTGGTAATGAGAAATATGTACAAGGGGTTGATTATCTGATGTGTGAAGCATTCTGCCTTTATAAGGATGCAGATGTTTTCAAACCTTATCAGAAGCATCACAGTACAGCTAAGGATGCGGCAGAGTTGGCGCAGCAGCTACAGGTAAAGAACTTGATTCTGTACCATACAGAAGACAAGACTTTGGCAACCAGAAAACAGGAGTATACAAAAGAAGCCTCAAAGTCATTTACAGGAAATATATTTGTTCCCAATGACCTTGAGACTATTGTCCTTTAGATTGTTTTGGTTGAGTTATTTAAGTTCTATTACAGAACATTCCAATGATTTCATCTCAGGCATTGTTCTTCCTATTGATGCACCAACATATGTTGGGTCGCATACAATAAACTTTTTGCCGTCATATTCAAAGAAATCACCATCAATGTCGCTGGTAAAGTGTACTGCTGTTGCAATATGTCCGGGATAATCCAAAAGGACAACTTCAAGCCCCAGCAAGTCACGCACTAATGTTGAGTATAATATAGATCTGTCTTCGCAATCACTGTATGGATAGAAGAATGTTTCATCTGCAAACAAAGATCTTTCATGTCCAAACTGCTGGTCATCTGTTTGATACTCAAATCCTGTCTGAACAAAGTTTATAAGTATGTTTGCTGCCTCTTCCTGGGATTTGCCGGCAATTACTTTTTTAAGCGTAGGATACAACTGCTCTTTTATGTCCTGGCTTAAAGATGCCATTGCTTTGTATTCCCAGCTGCAGTCCACATATTTGTCAAGGAAATCAATGGTATTCTTGTTAGGTTTTATAGTAACTTTAAGATCTGGGTATTTTAAAGATTTGAACTCTTTTGCCTGGGTATATGAAGCAGGTGTGCTCATAATTTCCTTCATTGCAACCGAACAAGCTCTTTCTCCAGGGAACTCAAAATCACATATAAAGTATTTGGCATCAGGTGGGGTTTTTCTGAAAATATAATATTTGTCGTTTCCTATAGGCAGAAATTTTGCACCATATACAGTTTCTGCAAACGCAATTATAGGGAACAGATTCTCATCTTGTTTTACAAGTCTTACTTTAAAGCCAAGTTGAGACAATATGTAAGTTTGCATTATTGATGCATCTGCACTAAGGTGACTGCCAAAATATGCGTTTGTAAGTTGTTGTGTAAGTTGGAAGAATGCCCAGTCGCACAAAGAAAGTGACTCTCTTATGCACAACATATCTACAAGCATGTCATTGTATGTTTCTCCCGACAAAACTTCCCAGGCTTGGGATATCAGTTTATTGTCGGCAGAAGGGACTGAGTACTCTTTCTTTTCTGGAAGTCTTACTTTGCACTCATTGCCGTAAAATGTAAAGCCTATATAATTGTTTTTCTCTGGCTCATATGGGCGTCTTGGGATATCTGGTCTTTGGGTTGCAAGAATAACCACATCCTGACCAGGTATAATAACTTTATCTATTTCTGGCAATATATTGTCTGGCTCCACGTGATCTGTAAAAATGGGCTCTATAGGTTTTATTTTTGGTGAAATTTTTGGAGTTCTATCACTCAATGTAAATGGGATAGGTACACTTTTTACACCTGGGATTGGAACATATACCGGTTTTGGTTCTGGTTTTGGAACTGGCTCCGGCTCTGGCTCAATAGGTGTCTCCTCAACTTTAGATTCCTGCCACTCTTTAGACAGTAAAGCAGCATATTCCTTATTTATTTTCTCTCTAAACTGGTTAAATGTTTCTCTTTGGCTTGCTCTTGCCTGCTGGAACTCTTTCAACATTTTTTCTCGTAGCTCCTTAAATGAATTTACATTTTGTGCGTAAGAATCAATGCATGATATAAGGGTAAAACATGCAATGAATAGCCCTAATTTCTTGATAACATTATTGGAAAACATAACCATTTGTTTTGAATTTCACTTTCTACAAATATACATAGAAAAATCCTGACTTATAACAATTTTTTTACTCTGTTAGTTTTCTCTTTAGTAAAGTGTCATGCAAAGCTCGGTGCAGCAAGCTGCGGTTGGGTTCGGCCAAACAATAGAAATGTTTACGGAGCATACTTGTGTATGTGAGCAATAAAAAAACCGCATCTAACGACGTAGATGCGGCATTTTCACAAACTTTGTGATCCGCTTGGGGCTCGAACTGTGTCAGAGGACTGGCACTTGATTAACTCGCTTTGCTCGGGTGCAGCAAGCTGCGGTTGGGTTCGACCCCCCAAACGAAAAAAGGTTGCATTTCTGCAACCTTTTGTGATCCGCTTGGGGCTCGAACCCAAGACCCCAACATTAAAAGTGTCG
>CALCUQ010000438.1 GCA_937906795.1 uncultured Bacteroidales bacterium
CATTGCAAGGCTTAATATTAAGGAAATTATCTTTTTCATTATCGGCTCACCTCTTTTCTTCTACAAATGTGTAGTTGAGATTTCCAAGATCGTGAAAGACAGCACCTCCACCGGTAAGTCTCCTTACCACAGGTAAATTGTTTTCCTCTACAAAGGCAGTATCAATCTCTGCAATGGCATTCTGGTTGCGGCCAATAATTATGGCATTGTCATTTTGCCATAATCTGAATACAGGTTCCTTGAATTCTTTTAAAAGATATTCTTCGGCCGATAAATTCCAGTAAGGGTTGGTTGTTTTGTCTACAAGCAGAAGCATTGCACAAAATTATTTGTATTTAGGGAAATATTTGTTTGTAATCCAGATGTATAATTTGTAAACAATAAACCCTATAAATATTCCAAACAGTGCTCCGCATATAACATCTCCAGGGAAGTGTTTGCCAACATATACCCTGCTGTATGCAACAAGTGTGGCCCATACAAAGATTGGAATTGTATACCATCTCTTTTTTATGAATTTTGAGGTGATGTATGCAAATCCAAAACAATTGGCTGCGTGGTTTGAGATAAATCCGTATAACCCTCCTTTTCCTTCCAGAATATTTATTATGCCGGATGTTGTTGGATCATGTGTTGGCCTGAGTCTCTCAAAGGTTTCTTTAAAGAGTATTACTGCCAGACGGTCTGTAATGCAGAAAGTAAGAAGTACTGCACCTATCATTATAAGTGCCGCCTTGGTATTGTTTTTATATATCAGATAAAAGACAGAAAAGATAAAAATTGGAATTCCACTCCATTTGCTTGTAATAAACAGCATAAAATAATCTGCAGGAGTGCATGAGAATCCATTTATGGCAAATAGAATCTGCTTGTCTAAATTTATAAGGGTCTCAACAAACTCCATTACAACTGATCATTAAGAGTTTTCCACAGTAAATCTTTCAGCTCTTTTATCCCTTCATTGGCAACAGAAGAGATGAATATTGTTGGAACTTTTCTTGGTAAATGAACTTTTATCTCTTTCTTTAGCTCATCATCAAGCATATCAGACTTTGAGATTGCCAGAATTCTCTGTTTGTCCAACAATTGAGGATTGAATTTTTTTAACTCGTTAAGCAGTATCTTGTATTCTGCCTTAATGTCATCGCTATCTGCAGGGACCAAAAACAGCAATATTGAATTTCTCTCAATATGTCTTAAGAATCTGTGTCCCAAACCTCTGCCTTCACTTGCCCCTTCTATGATTCCCGGTATATCTGCCATTACAAATGACTTGTCATCATAGTAATTGACAATACCCACACTAGGCTCAAGTGTGGTAAATGCGTAATCTGCAATTTTTGGTTTTGCCGCAGAAACAGTTGAAAGAAGTGTGGACTTGCCTGCATTAGGAAAACCTACAAGACCTACATCTGCAAGAATCTTAAGCTCCAGAATAAACCAGCCTTCCTGGCCACTTTCACCTGGTTGTGCATATCTTGGTGTCTGGTTAGTAGCACTCTTGAAATTGGCATTTCCCAAACCTCCTCTGCCACCTTTTACAATAATGCGCTCTTCTCCAGGTTGTGTAATTTCAAATAACACTTCTCCTGTTTCTGCATCTTTTGCAACAGTACCAAGTGGCACATTAAGGTAAATGTCTTTTCCGTTTTTTCCTTTGCATAGGTTTCCACTACCGCTTTCACCGTGTTCAGCTCTGGCGTGTCTGTTATATTTAAGATGGATCAGAGTCCAATATTGTGGATTTCCGCGCAAGATAACATGTCCTCCACGTCCTCCATCTCCTCCATCGGGCCCCCCTTTAGGAACATATTTCTCTCTGTGCAAGTGCATTGAACCATTACCTCCATTTCCGGAAGCAAGGAACATTTTTACATAATCTACAAAATTGGATCCTGCCATATATATTTTTAAGCTTGGTTTATCAGTTTTTCAATCTTCTCAAAGATTTCCTCTATTGTACCCTCGCCGCAGATTTCATTGTATTTGCCCTGCTTTGTGTAGTAATCAATAAGTGGCTCTGTTTTAGCGTGGTAAGTATTGATTCTGTTCTGAATTATATCATCAGCTGCATCATCTTTTCTTCCCTCTATGTGTGCTCTATGTTGGATTCTGTCAAAAATGACTTTGTCACTAATGATAAAGGAGATAACTTTATCTACCTTTTCATTGTTCTGAGCAAGCATTTTGTCCAAAATTTCTGCCTGTGCTGTTGTTCTTGGGAATCCGTCAAAGATAAAGCCATTAACATGCGGATTGTTGCTAATCTGATTCTTTATCATTTGTACAACTACATCGTCCGGTACAAAATTACCATTGTCAATAAGTTGTTTGGCCAATTTGCCAATCTCTGTCCCTTTTGAGATTTCTTCTCTTAGCAAATCTCCTGTTGATACGTGGCTAAGATTATGACTTTTAGTCAGAAGCTTAGCTTGAGTCCCTTTACCTGCGCCTGGGGGCCCAAAAAGTAAATAAAACTTCATTTCGTTGGTCTTTTGTTACTTATATTCTACACTTGCTGTACTTATACGCACACTTTATACATCAGGTGTAAAATATTGTTTCTTATTCTTGGTCAAGAACATAAAGATCTTTGAGCTGTCTGCCCAAATTATTGTAGTCCAATCCATAACCTACTATAAAGTCATCGGGAATAGAAAGAGCTGCATAATCAATCTTTATATCTTTTTTATACGCATTAGGTTTTAGAAGCAAGGTGCATATTTTAATGTTGGCAGCTCCTGCCTCTGTTAATATTTTATAAAGCTCCTCTATGGTGTTGCCGGTCTCTACAATGTCCTCAACTACAATCACAGTTTTTCCCTCTACGGATCTGTTAAGGCCAAATACCTGTTTTACTTTTCCGGTAGATTCTGTGCCGCAGTAAGATGATAACTTTATAAACATAAGGTCTGCCACTATATCAAGCTTTTTCATCAAATCTGATGTGAACATAAACGAACCGTTCAATACGCTTAGGAATACAGGCTCGTTAACATCTTTAAGATCTTTGTTGAGCTGGTTGGCAACATTTTGTACTGCAGCATCCAATTCTTGGGCTGGAGTACAAATTTTAAACCATTTGTCGTGAAGCTTAATTCTATTCATTTAACTAAAATTTATGATTTAGTATCAAGACTGCAAAATTATGATTATTTTTGAATCTTTAGAAATTAAAATTGAAATATATATTGTTATGACACCAAAAGTAAGTATTATTATGGGCAGTACTTCTGATATGAAGGTTATGGAGCAGGCTGCCTTGTTTTTGGATGAGATGGAAATCCCTTTTGAGATTAATGCCCTTTCTGCTCATAGAGTTCCAGATTTAGTTGCAGAGTTTGCAAAGGATGCTCACAAGCGAGGTATTAAAGTTATTATTGCGGGTGCAGGTGGTGCAGCTCATCTGCCAGGTGTTATTGCTGCTTCAACTCCACTTCCGGTTATAGGTGTTCCTATCAAGTCTTCAAATTCTATGGATGGTTGGGATTCTGTGTTGTCTATCCTTCAAATGCCTTCTGGTATTCCAGTTGCTACTGTAGCTTTGGATGGTGCAAAGAATGCTGCTATTCTGGCTGTGCAAATGTTGGCTGTAGAGGATAAAGCTCTGTTTGAGAAATTTGAGAAGTTCAAACAAGATCTTGCATCAAAAATTGCAAAGGCAAATAAGGATTTGGCACAAATTAAGTACAAATTTAAAACTAACTGAATTTTTAACATATAGCGTTTGCTAAATGGCATAAAGGCAGTCCATTATCTGTATGGGCTGTCTTTTTTTTATTATCAGTTTATTTTTAAATACTCTGTAAACCAGATTGTTAACCTGCGTTGTCTGTGATTTTTTTAGTTGGGAATAGCCTTGTATATTTGCAGGAAAGTTGTTGGATATGAGCAGAAGGGTATCTCTTATTTTTATTTTCCTATTGGTTGGCAAGGCGGTTGTATTTGGCCAGTATAATGCAAATGAATGGATAGCCAATATGGCGCAGGAATTATTGGAGCAAGGTGGTGAAGATTTGGCAGTTGCCTTTACTGAGTATTATCAGAATATGCTTGATTCTCCTTTAAAAATAAATATGGCTGCAAGGGAAGATCTGGAAAGACTTGTTATTCTAACGGATTTTCAGATAGAGAGTATTCTTGATTATAGGAACAGCAGCGGTAATATTTTGTCGGCGACAGAACTCTCTTTACTCAATGGGTTTGATGACAATATTGCTTTAGTCCTCTCTCCGTTTCTTGATTTCTCTGTAAATCAGATTGAAGGGAGTAGTGTATTTGGAGGGGAAAAGGTTAAGAAATTTTCTCATAATTTGTTTGTAAAGAGCCAATTCTCTAAGCTTAAAGAAGAGGTTGTAGGGGAGCCTGTTTTTGTACAGATAAGGTATAAAAGTATCTATAAAGGGAGGTTTCAAGTGGGTTTGACTTTGGAAAATGATGCAGGAGAAAAGATTATTGGGTCAAATGGAATCCCTTTTGGAGATTTTATATCAATGCATGTGTCTGCTCAGGATATTGGCTGGAAAAATTTTAGATTCAAGAAGATTGTTCTGGGAGATTACTCTGCAAAATTTGGACAGGGACTGGTTATGTGGAATTCTTTTAATATGCAGGGAAATAATAGTGTAGCAGGGCTTTATAAAAGGGGGGAGGCAATTTCACCTTATACATCTTCTACAGAATATGGATATTTGAGAGGGGTGGCTACAACACTATCTAAAAGTATTGGGAGAAATGTGGACTATATAGATTTGTCTCTCTTTTTTTCATATAATGGAGTAGATGCCACTGTAAAAAATGGTAAATATACCTCCCTGACAGCCAATGGTTTGCATAATACAAACTCTTCTTTAAAAAGAAAAATGGCTATAAGGGAGTGTGTATGGGGTGCAAATCTGAAATTTCAGTTTAGAAGATTTAATTTTGGAATAAGCTGGGCAGGTTATGGCTATGATACAGAAAATGGAGTCAAATTGTATGATTATAACAGATTTCAGCAATTTTATAATATTCACGGAAATATAGGGGCAGATTTTAATGTGCTTGTAGGTGGCAGCAGGCTCTTTGGTGAGATTGCTTTTGATTATAGTGGAGACTTTGCCGCGGTTTTGGGAGCAGTAACCCGTTTTGGGGAGTGGGATTGGGGGATAATTGCAAGATATTATTCCAAGGGATATATTGCCCCATACAGTGGTGCTTATTCATCACAGGATGGAACATACAATCAGGCAGGGATTGCCTTGAGTGTTTCAAAATATTTTTCAAATGGAATGCAGTTGTCAATGGGTGCAGATGGTGTCTATTATCCTTGGTACAGATATAATATACCTTGGCAGACATGGCAGGCCAAAGTGTGGGTAAAATTGGAAAATATATCAGACACAAAGGCTTGGAGTGTTAAAATCTACAATAATTACACATCTGCTAAAAATGTGAATAAAGTGGGATTAAAAGGGTATTATAAAACTGCCCTTTTGGGGAGATGGCTGCAAGTGGAGCCAAAAGGGGAGATTGCATATTCGGTAAATTTGTCGGGGTATCTGGCGGCAAATATTGTTTCAAATTTTTATGATGGCAAGTTAAAATTCTATTTGAGTGGAGTATATTATAATTGCAAAAAATATCTCAATAGATTATATATGTATGAGAATGACTTGCCCATGTCATTTAATTCAAAACTTTTGTATGGACATGGATTCAAAGGATATTTTATGGCACAATACAAGAACTATAAATTTGGAAGCATATATCTGAAAATAGATTCAGACCTACTTTTTAAGGTAGGTCTGAAATCTCAGTTCTGATTATTATAATTTCTTGATTTTTATTTTCTTGCCAGGGTATATTTTAGTTCTGGTGGTAAAATTGTTCAATCTTAGGATATCGTTGAGACTTACTCCAGGGAATTTGTCTGCAATACCGGATAATGTGTCGTTCTTTTTAATGGTGTACCATTGGTAACCACTGCTGTTGGTTGTGGTAGCAGATGAGGTTGACTTTGATGTTGAAGATGATTTTGCAGGTGCAACCCCTCCATATATTCTAAGTCTTTGTCCAACCCTAATGTTATTGCTTCTAAGGTTATTCCAACGTTTAAGGCTTGCAACACTAACTTTGTATTTTATAGCTATGTGACCTAATGTTTCATTTCTTTTTACAACGTGGAAACTGTTTCCTGTAGCACTCTCTTTTATAGATTTCTTTGTTAAAGCACTAAAATATACAGTGTCTTTGTATCTGTAGATTGAGTCCTCCATATCAATGAATTTGTTGGTGTATTTATATGGAAGTCTTAAAATGTATCCACTCTCGTTTCCTGGAATAATATCTTCTATATATTGGGTGTTATACGTTTTGATCTCTTCCATAGGAACCCCAACAACTTTGGAAATTTGCTCAAAGTGCAAATTCTTCTTTATCTGGAAAGTGTCTACGTGAGGAGGCATTTCCATATTTTTAGGCACAATTCCGTGTTCTTTATGGTAATGAAGAAGGTAAAGGGCTGCAACAAAAGAAGGAACATACCCCCTGGTTTCTCTTGGAAGGAATCTGTAAATATCCCAGAATTCTCTGCTGCCTGCGCGTCTGATTGCCTTATTTACATTTCCGATACCGCAGTTGTATGAAGAAATGGCAAGAGACCAGTCTCCATAAATTGTGTATGAATCTCTAAGGTATTTTGCGGCTGCATGGCAAGATTTTACAACGTCCATTCTCTCATCTACATAAGAGGTAATTTTAAGATTGTATTGGCGTGCTGTCTGGTACATGAACTGCCATAACCCTTTTGCTCCAACTCTAGATGTTGCGGTAGGATTAAGGGCAGATTCAATAATTGCCATTGCTTTAAGCTCTTTTGGTAGGCCGTAATAGTCAAATACTTCTTCTATTATTGGCATATAATATTCACACAAGCCAAGGATATGTCTTGCTCTTTCTGGCATTTTGTCTGTGTAAAATATTATGTGGTTTTTTATTATGTCGTTAAAATGCAGAGGAATATAAGAGTTTATTTTGTTTATCCTTTCCATATAGACTGCATCTGGAATATTGGAAGTATATTTGATACTGTCCAGATTCATTATTTCTGTGTCAAAGGATGAAATCTTTTTTTGGTTGTACCACTCGGTCAACAGACTGTCGGGATTACAGCCTGGCTCAACTCCAATAAATTCTTCGCTACCGTCATAGTTCAAATCTGTTTGTTGCTCCTGCATTTGTTGATACTCTTCCTCTTCAAAATTCTCACTTTCTGATATAATCTGTTTTAAGGAGTCAATAGTCTGCATCAATTGCATTCTCTCTTTAATCAATTGTTTTTTTGAGAGTTTTGTTTGGGCAAAAGCAGGTGATATTACAAATAGTGTTAAAATGGCTATTAGAAGTCTGTTACGGTGCATTTTGTATTACGGGTTATATTATTAGAATTTCAGATTCATTGACATTCCAAAGGATTGATTTGTCTTTCAGCTTGTTTGGCTGGGGAACTTCCTCAAAAATTGTTAGCAGGAAAAGATAAAGAAGCAGAAGAAAATGAAAAAAGTAAAAAATATTAATGCAATTAAGTATTATATTGATATTTGTGAAAAAAATAATTAGCAATTGACAATTATTTCACAAGCAGTACAATAGATGTGGAAATAAGTCTAAAGGAGATATAAATATGACAAAAATTATTGGAAGTCCTACTCGTTATATTCAAGGTAAAGGT
>CALCUQ010000439.1 GCA_937906795.1 uncultured Bacteroidales bacterium
GTTTCCTTAATATTCTGGAGGCTTGCAAATTAAGTCCGGTCAAACATTTGATATATGCTTCTTCGAGTTCTGTATATGGTGGGAACAAGCAGTTGCCCTTTAAGGAGGAACATAGTGTAGACAATCCGGTTTCGTTTTATGCGGTAACTAAAAAAACAAATGAACTTATGGCATCTTTGTATGCACATTTGTATGGGATTCCTTCGTCGGGACTAAGATTCTTTACAGTTTATGGACCATGGGGCAGGCCGGATATGGCTCCTATGCTGTTCTCTGAGGCCATTATGGCACACAGACCAATTAAAGTTTTCAATAATGGAAATATGGAGCGGGATTTTACTTATGTGGGGGATATTGTTGAGAGTATTTTTCTGTTGTTGGATAAAGCTCCTGCGGGGGCAAACTGTTCAAGTGTTTATAATATTGGACATGGTTCACCTGTTAAATTAATGGATTTTATAAGAATTCTGGAGAGTGAACTTGGTGTTAAGGCTCAAATGCAGTATTACCCTATGCAACCTGGTGATGTTGAAAAGACTTGGGCAGATACCTCTAAACTGCAAAGTGTAATTGGGTATTGGCCACAAACATCTCTTGAGGATGGAATCAGGGAGTTTGCCAAGTGGTTTGTTGAGTATAAAAAGATTAAATAATTGTAATAAAGATGAATAAGACATTGGATTACAAACTGACAGTTGTTGTACCTGTATATAATGAGAGTGAAAATATAGAGAGAATAGAGGCCTCTTTTAATGAGTGGTTCCAGAAATCTTCTCCAAATGCGTGTGTTTTGTTTGTAAATGATGGCTCAACCGATGACAGCTTGGAGAGAATTTCAAATGTTTGTGAGAAGAACCAGCATTTTTATTATATAAGTTTTGCAAAAAATGCGGGGTTGAGTGCTGCTATCAAGGCGGGAATTGATTATACTTTTTCCCCTTTGGTAGGATATATTGATGCAGATTTGCAGACAACTCCCCTTGATTTTGATTTATTGTTGGAGTATGCCCAGACTTATCAGCTTGTAATTGGTATACGTGCCAACAGAAAAGATACATTTTCAAAAAGATTGCAGTCTAAAATTGCCAATGGTTTCAGGAGATTTATGACTAAAGATGGTGCTGCTGATACCGGTTGTCCTCTAAAAATAATCAGAACGGAGAATGCAAAGCGTATACCTTTGTTCAAGGGAATGCACAGATTCTTCCCGGCTCTTATTCTTTTGCAGGAGGGTGCCAATTACAAGGAGATTCCTGTAAGGCATTTTCCTAGGGTAGCCGGAGTGTCAAAGTTCAGTCTGTTCAATAGACTTGTATCTCCATTTATGGATTGTTTCGCTTACAGGTGGATGAAGAAAAGGGCGATTAATTATTCTGTAAAGGATTATTATCTGTAACATTTATGTGGATTTATATTATTGGACTGCTCGCTCAGTGCTTCTTTAGTGCAAGGATTATAGTTCAATGGTTTTTGTCGGAGAAGGAAAAAAGAGTTGTTTCCCCGGTTTCTTATTGGATATGTTCCTTGTTGGGGTCGTATCTTCTGTTCATATATGGTTGGCTGAGAGAAGATTTTGCGATTATTTTGGGGCAAGTGCTCTCATACTATATATATATATGGAACCTGAGTCTTAAGGGAGTGTGGAAGAGGATCAACATTTTTGTAAAGTTTATTCTTTTGTTTACTCCTGTGGTTGCAGTGTTTGCTGTTGTGAAGAATATTCCGGTATTTGTGGATTCTTTTCTCAATACTTCTGACATTCCGTTGTGGCTGTTGGTTTTTGGCTCTGCCGGGCAGGTTATTTTTGCGTTTAGATTTGTGTATCAATGGTATATTTCTGTAAAGAGAAAAGAGTCAATTCTGCCGGCTGGCTTTTGGGCACTTTCTCTTTTGGGTTCTGGAATGATTCTCACATACGGTGTTATAAGATTGGATCCTATATTGGTTCTGGGGCAATCTTTTGGATTTGTAGCTTATGTAAGAAATTTATTTATAGGGAAAAATGAAAAGCAGCAAAAATAGATTAGTATATGTGTATATTTTTCTCTTGGTTGCGTTATTGCCTGTAATGCTTCTGAGGGATGTTACCCCTTCTAATGAATTAAGATATTTGAGTATTGCTGATGAAGCAATTGCTAATGGAGATCTGTTTACATTTACAAATCAGGGGGCTCCTTATGCAGACAAACCGCCATTGTATATATGGATTGTAATGTTGGGAAAGGTTCTTTTTGGGGAGCATTGTACCCTTTTTCTTGCATTGTTCTCATTTATCCCGGCAATTGTAATAATACATACAATGGTAAAGTGGACAAGGGATTATCTTAAGGAGAGTCAGTTGGTTACATCTGCTTTTGTTCTGGCAGGCTGTGGTCTGTTTGCAGGTATGGCAATATTCCTTAGGATGGATATGCTGATGTGTATGTTTATTATATTGGCATTAAAGGCATTTTGGGATGGCTTTACCAACAAGATATCTTTGGGCAGATGCAGGGTGTTGTTTGCCATTTATACATTTATGGCTTTGTTTACAAAGGGTCCGGTTGGATTGCTTGTTCCAATTGTTTCGGTTATTGTATATCTGATTGCAGACAAGAGAATCAAGCAGATAAAATCTTATTTTGGATGGCAATTTTTTACAATTCTCCTTGTTGGATGTGCTTTGTGGTTTGGTTGTGTATATTTGGAGGGAGGAAGAGAGTATCTGGATAATTTACTTTTCCACCAGACAGTAGATAGAGCAGTAGACGCATTTACCCATAAGAAACCTATATGGTTTTATCTTACAACAACATGGTGGTGTATGCTTCCTTGGTCACTGCTTGTTTTATGCGTGATAATTGTATCTATATTTAAAAGAAAAGTATGTACCCCTTTGGAGAAATTTTTCTTTGCAATTATAGTGTCAACTTTAGTTATGTTGTCTGCATTCAGCTCAAAGCTTACAGTCTACCTTTTACCGGCATACCCTATTATTGTTTACCTTGCATTTATGCAGCTAAGACATTATAGCATAAATAAATGGAATTTTGAACAGTAAAAATGAATTTTCACAAATAAATCATATATTTTGCTTGATTAAAGGCCTGCGGCGCGATATAATATCCTTGTTTTGTGAGGTTTTGCTATGAAAGATATAAACATTGTTCTTCTTGAGCCCGAGATTCCGCAGAACACGGGAAACGTAGCCAGAACCTGTGCCGCAACAGGGACACGACTCCATCTTGTGGGTCCTATGGGTTTTAAAAT
>CALCUQ010000440.1 GCA_937906795.1 uncultured Bacteroidales bacterium
CTCGCAACACAAAATATCCAGAATCTATCTGACCCATAGCCCTAAAATTTATTGTTGGGGCCAAGAATGAGACTGTTGCTCGCTTGGTTAACCCTATTGGATTCACCACTTTTCCAAACAAGGTCTGTCTATACTCCCTTCCAAAATATGGTCGTTCACTCTCTCCTTTTATTATCTTCTCAATATCATAATATCGCCAACCCTGTGTCTGCAACAACAAATCTACTCTCAACATCCTTTCCGACAATGATACTGTATCATCAAAATACCAATCTATATTCTCTATATAACCTCTTAACTCGCTCTTTAGATGCATATAGGATTCCATTGTTGTCTTCTCTTTATCTTCTGTAAGACCTATATCTGTTACTGATAACGAGAAATTGGAGATGCTGTCCAGTATCTCCACAGGAATATGTACTCTTAAATCTACTCTATCCCTACTTCCATACTCTTGCTTGTGTGACTGTATGGTTAAGACTTCATTGTCTGTTGGCAAAACCAATATTGGTCGCTCAGCATAAACATTTCCGTTGGTATCTACTACAGATACAGAGTGGATACCTGATGTTAATGAGCTCAACTGAAAAACAATGCTCTCTTCTGGTTTGGTTATATCCTTATTGTAATATATCTCTGACCCATTATGAAAATAAATCCGCAATCCTTGCATTAACAACTCTTCTGTGGTTGTAACTATAAATTGAGCTCTATCATTCTTTGAATATTCACTATCCCCTTCTACTGAAAGTTTGCCATAAACGGTTACGCCTTCTGTTACTGCTTTTGGTAATTTTACAGATTTCCCTTCATACCCTCCATCACTCTTTACAGTGGCTGAGAGTCTTCCGCCTGGTAATTGTTCTATTAATACTCTGCCAAAGCCTAAGGAATCAGTCCTATATTGTGCTACAACTTCTCCGTTATCATCATAAATCTCTCCATATACACTCTCGCCTGCACCAGTGTCCCCTATTGACTTTATATATAAACTCGCTTTTTGTCCTACTATATAATTACCGCTCTCGGGTAAAAACTGTACATCATAACGCTCTATACTATCTCGCTTCTCATCCTTTAATTTATCTTCTGGAGACTTTTCGCCTATCCTAAGATAATCCTCTTTCCTTTTTATCTTTTTATTGGCCATAGCTGTTACCAGCTTGTCTTTCATTGGATTGGTTAATTCCAACTCCTTATAAAACATATACTCTACAGGCCTGTTCAGCATCCAATACGTATATGCTCGTATTACTGCTCTCCCTGTTGAGTTCATCTCTGGTACAACTATATGGCCCTCAAATGTATTCCCAAAACGCCTTATCTTTTTACGGACTGCCACATCATTTTGATAATATGAATAGTTTTTCCAACTTTTAGCATCCCTAAATAACTGATCTGTAATGAGCTCTACATAAATGTAGTTTGATTCATCAAACTCACTTGTATAACTTGTATTTTCTACATATCCGCTAAACCATATAGTATCTGTTGCAAAATATACATCCTTATCTGTATGCAAATACACCTTCTCTGGAGATAACAACTGAGTATATTGCTGATACAAATCTTTATGACTGCTTTGAGACTGTGAATATATGCTTGTTATTGATATAACAAATAGAATACTTGCTAATAAAACTTTCAATAATTGCTTGTTCATATCACTCCCGTTTACTTTCAACATATATTTCAAAGATAAATAAATACAACAAGGCACCATATAAATATTTTATGGTGCCTTTGCTATAAATAAATTATTTACATTCACAATTATCTAAATGTTTACCACAAAATGGACATATATATTTACATTCATTCGGCAAATGAAAGTCTCCACAAGTATCACACCATATTTCCTCATTATCTAAATCACAATTACAAAACTCTAAAAGTTTATCACATTTTGGACAAACAGTTTTATTACAACTACACTCTGATATATAATTTCCACAAGTTTTGCATATATATTCTACACATCTACATGGATATGTCCCACAGATTTCACATATTTCCCCTTCACATATACATGGAAAAAATCCACATTGCGGACAAAAGTTTGAACATTGGCATGGCCAAACACCACACTTATCACATGGAGAAGTTATACAATAACAAAATGGATATGGTGCTCCACACCAAATACAATAACCTTCATAGTATTGGCCTCCCATCCCTAATGGCATAACACCATACTCGTTATCACCTAAAACATCATCAATTGCTATTGTATGCTCATGCTCCACACATCCTGTTGAATCACACTGATGATGATGTGCATGACCTATTTGAGTAGCATTCACACTTGCAACTGCTACACCATCATTATATCTATTTAAACTTACAAAATCCCCTGATAAAGTAGAAAACAACACCAAGCCTGAATATGAGCTATTTTCTAACAAGTGTTGATAACTGGATGTTGCTGACTTTGTTTCTGAAACTTCACATACAACAATATATGCAAACACCTGCTTTGACACTTTATTCTTTATAAATAAAAGTCTTCTCTCTGCTTTTGTTATATCTTCTGTCCTTTTGTTCTTTACAACAACCGCCAAATCTGACACTATTGGAACTTCAAAAGACCATATATGCTCATTC
>CALCUQ010000441.1 GCA_937906795.1 uncultured Bacteroidales bacterium
ATCCGGCTATGAGAACATGTAACGTTAGTTTGGGTGCTTCTAACTCTAACAGTAGTACATTTGAGATGATGCAGACATCGGGTACCCACTACATGAGTTTTAATATAAACTTGGGTAGTGTTGAGGATAGAGAGATTGGTATTTTGGAGGTTTGTGACGGATTGCGTAACATTTTGTCTGAGTATCCAAAAATCAGAACATTCCAGGTTATTGCCGGAGGTCAACAAGGTGGTATGGGTGGTGAGAGTGCTGTAGATGTTGAGTTGTACGGATATGACTTTGCTGCTACAGACAAAGCTGCTCAGGAGATAGAAAGACGTTTCCGTCAGATTCCTGGTGTTAAGCAGGTTAAAATTAGCCGTGAGGAGTATACACCTGAGTTCCAGGTAGATTTTGACAGAGAAAAGATTGCCCTTAACGGTCTTAATACAAGTACAGTATCAACATATTTGAGAAACAGAATCAATGGTGCCATAGCTTCATACTATAGAGAGGATGGTGATGAATATGATATTATTGTAAGATATGCCCCTGAATACCGTACAACTGTAGAGGATATTGAGAATATCCTTATCTACAATGCAATGGGCCAGGGTATCAGATTGAGGGACCTTGGTGAGGTGAAAGAGATCCTTACCCCTCCTGCAATTGAGCGTAAGGACCGTGAGCGTCTGGTTACAGTTTCTGCAGTTGTGCCACAGGGCATGGCAATGTCTGATCTGGTTACAGCTACCAACAAGTTTATGGAAGAGACAACTCTCCCTATGGGTATCAGCTGGCAATTGGGTGGAACATATGAGGACCAGCAGGAGACCTTTGGTGATCTGATTGTACTTATGGCGCTCATTATCATACTTGTGTTCATTGTTATGGCGGCACAGTTTGAGTCACTTACATATCCGTTTGTAATCATGTTCTCAATCCCGTTTGCGTTTGTGGGTGTAATCCTGGGATTCCTTGTAACAGGCCAGCCTCTGAACGTAATGTCAATGATTGGTCTTATAATGCTGATGGGTATTGTGGTTAAGAACGGTATTGTGCTCATAGACTATATCATCCTCTGCCGTGAGAGGGGTATGGGTATTGTACATGCGGTAGTTACATCGGGAAGATCCCGTCTCCGTCCTGTACTTATGACAACCCTTACAACTGTGTTGGGTATGGTTCCTATGGCTATAGGTACAGGTGAGGGTGCAGAGATGTGGAGAGGTTTAGGTATTACAGTTGCATGGGGATTGTCTGTTTCAACTGTCATCACTTTGATAATTGTGCCTGTAATGTATTGTGTATTTGCAGGTAATGGCTTGAAACGCAATCGTAAAAAATCACTTAAAGCATTGGCTAAAAAAGCATAAATAAAGAATATAGAAATATGAAAGCAGTATTTATATCATATAACCAAGCCTTTAAAGAGGAGATTTTAGATATTATGCTAAAGACCGGTGTTAAAGGTTTTACAAACTGGGAAGAGGTTACAGGTAGAGGTTCACAAACTGGTGAGCCTCACCTTGGAGACCACGCATGGCCAACACTAAACTCTGCAATGCTATGTATGGTAGAAGATAGAATTGCAGCAGATTTTATGAAAAGATTGAAAGTTTTGGATGAAAACAACCCTTTAATGGGTCTTAGAGCTTTCAGTTGGAGTGTTGATGGTACATTCTAGGATTGTTTTAGGAGTTTGCCAAATGTGGTAATTCCTAAAACTTTCTTTATAATAATACTGATTGGAACTATTCCAACAGGCTTGTATGGGCGGTTATTATCCATTTGGGTAATAGCCGCTTCTTTTTTCATCCTTCTGAAGGCATTATGTGCTTTATATACAGCTGCGGCAAAAGAGAATTTGCCTTGCAGAGTGTACGCAACGGCAGTAAGGCCATCTATACACATTCTGATAAATATGAATGCGTTTCTGTTGAATTTCTTGAATCCGAATACTTCCCAGCCACTATCAACAGGGAGATTCTTATACAGCATCAGCAGATTGTTCCTGTAGTTGAAAAACAGTTTTCTTGGCGAATCATTGGGCAGGGTGCCTCCTCCCAGATGGAATACATGACTTTGAGAAACTGCCCACACCTGATATCCGTTAAGTTGGGCTCTCCAACAGAAATCAATCTCTTCCATATGGGCAAAGAAACTCTCATC
>CALCUQ010000442.1 GCA_937906795.1 uncultured Bacteroidales bacterium
ACAATGGCCACACTCCATCTGAGGCATTTAATGAAACAGTTGAGGAATTGTCACAATCACTTCTTCCACTTGTTGCAGAGAATGGAATGGACTGGATGTATGCTAACTGCTCTACAACTGCACAAAGAGGTGCTCTAGACTGGTGGAAAAAATTCCGCGATGCAACCCTTCCTGTATTCCAAAGTTTGTATGAAGAGGTTAAAACCGGTAGAGAGGCACAGATTTCAATTGATTCAAACAGCAAACCAGATTATAGAGAGAAATTGGAAGCTGAGCTTAAAGAATTGAGAGAGAGCGAAATGTGGAGAGCCGGTGAAGTAGTGAGAAATCTTAGACCAGAAAGATCCAAATAGTTGATAATGCAAAAGAATTACTTTCCATCATTAAGAGAGATTTCAAAGGCAAAATTTACGTTAGGGGAGGTTATCTCCCCTACTCCTTTATTGGAAAACAGGGAGTTAAGTACAAGATATAAAGCAAAAGTTCTTTTAAAAAGAGAAGATTTACAAATTGTACGTTCTTATAAAATAAGGGGTGCATACAACAAAATTAAAAGTCTGACACCTGAACAACTGAAAAATGGTGTTGTATGTGCAAGTGCTGGAAATCATGCTCAGGGAGTTGCCTTCTCTTGTAATCATTTGGGGATAAAAGGACATATATATATGCCAACAACAACTCCAAAGCAAAAAATAGAGCAGGTAAAAATGTTTGGCAATGGACAAATAGAAATTGTATTGGTTGGTGATACATTTGACACATCAAACAAACTTGCAATGGATTTTGCCAAAGAGCATAACAAAACATTCATCCCTCCATTTGATGACCCCAAAATTATTGAAGGACAAGGTACAATTGGACTTGAGATTCTGCAAGACAGTAAAGAAAAGATTGATTATATATTTGTTCCAATTGGAGGTGGAGGACTTGCCTCCGGAGTTGGTGCTTATATAAAATCTATAAGTCCAGAAACCAAAATTATTGGTGTGGAACCAAGTGGTGCTGCCGGAATGAAAGCATCAATGAGCAAAGGTGAAGTTGTTGAGCTTGAAAAGGTAGACAAATTTGTTGATGGTGCTGCTGTAAAAAAGATAGGCAACTATACATTTGATATCTGCAAAGAAGTGTTGGATGATATTGTTGTTGTTCCAGAAGGGGCAGTTTGCACAACAATTCTTGAACTTTACAATAAAAGTGCAATAGTTGTAGAGCCGGCAGGTGCATTATCAATTACCGCACTAAGATTTTATGCAGAACAGATAAAGGGGAAGAATGTTGTATGTATAATAAGTGGAAGCAATAATGATATAGCAAGAAGTGAAGAGATTAAAGAAAAATCTTTACTTTACGAAGGGCTAAAACACTATTTTATAGTAAGATTTCCACAAAGGTCAGGTGCTCTGCTAACATTCATTAAGGATGTTCTTGGGCCAAATGACGATATCACACACTTCTCCTACACTAAAAAAATCAACAAGGAAATGGGACCCGCCATTATTGGCATTGAAGTTACTGATCCTAAAGATTTTGACTCCTTGATTAAAAGAATGGAAGAAAAAGGTTTTGCATACCAGTACCTTAATGACAATAACGATTTATTTGAATTTTTAGTATAACTATGGGAAATATTGAGTGGGGCAAATTAGGTTTTGCCTATATGAAGACCAATACAATGGTAAAAATGTATTACCAGAATGGGCAATGGGGACCGGTTATAAGCTCAGCCGACGACAATATAACACTTAGCTCATACGCAGCCTCATTACATTATGGAGTTGAATGTTTTGAAGGTCTTAAAGCATTTAGAGGTAAGAACGGAGAGATAAGAATATTCAGACCAGATGAGAATGCTAAAAGATTGCAAAGATCTGCAGATTACCTTGGAATTGCCAGCCCAAGTGTTGAGCAATTTATAGATATGGTAAAACAGGTAGTTCTTGAAAACCAGGAATTCATTCCACCATATGGTAGCGGTGCCTCCCTATACATAAGACCTACCCTTATTGGATTTGGGCCGCAACTTGGAGTAAAATCTCCGGACGAAGCTATGTTTATGATAATGGTAAGCCCGGTTGGCGCATACGCCGGAAGCATAAATGAGCCGGTGAAAACAGTAATTGCCAGAGAATATGACAGAGCAGCACCTAACGGCAGCGGTTCTTATAAAGTAGGAGGCAATTATGCAATGTCATTAAAGGCAGGTAAAGAAGCTGCAAGCCAAGGTTACAAAGGTGTATTGTATCTTGACCCACAAGAACACAAATACATTGATGAATTCTCATCTTCAAACTTCTTTGCAATAAAAGGCAATACATATGTAACTGTAGAAAGTAACACTGTTCTTCCTTCAATTACCAACAAGAGCCTTGAACAAGTGGCAAAAGATTTGGGAATGGAAGTAGAGAGAAGAAAAATACCTGTAGAGGAACTTGCAGAGTTTGATGAGGTAGGCGAATGCGGAACAGCAGTTGTAATTACTCCAGTTGGCAGTATTGATGACAAACCATCTATTTGCGGTAATGAATGCAAGAGATATACATTTGGCAATCCAGAAAAATGTGGTGAAAAATCACTTAAACTGTACAAACAGATTCTTGCAATCCAACATGGTGAGATTGAAGATACACACAACTGGTGTATAGTACTTTAATCTGTTATAAACTAAAAAAATAAGAGGAGGTCACATCAAATTTGTTTGAGGCGACCTCTTTTTTTTGTACTTTAGTGCTAATAAAATCAAATAACATGAAAAGGTTAATATCATTACTGTTAATTGTAATTATTCCTGTTTTGTCAATAGCTCAAAGTGTAGAACAAAAGAGTTCTGAGAATTACGCTAAAATTGCTCCCAAATTAAAAGAAATGGCCCAAAAAGGGGCACCTGCAAATGAACTTATTATTGCAGCTGCATTAATGAGACTTGGCGAGCCGTATGTTGCAGGGACATTGGAAAGTGTACCGGAAAAACTTATTGTAAATATTGGAGAGACAGATTGTATACTATTTGTAGAAAGTTGCCTTGCTATGGCTCTAAACGCACAAAAAGGGAATACCGATTATGAGTCACTATGTAAAATTATCCAGAATTTAAGATACAGAAATGGCATTATAGATGGATACAGCAGCAGAATCCACTATACCAGCGAATGGATAATGCAAGGTGAAAAGAATGGGATATTCAAGGAAATTACCAATGAATTGAGCGGCGGGAATTTGTCGGGACAAAAATAATTGAGATGGACATTTCTGTTGTAGTATCTTTGTATAATGAAAGGGAATCCTTGCAGGAACTGGTAAAGGGAATTGGGGAGGCAATTGCCCCAACCGGCCTTACCTATAACATCATAATGGTAAACGACGGCAGCACCGACAAT
>CALCUQ010000443.1 GCA_937906795.1 uncultured Bacteroidales bacterium
ATAATTTTTGGATCCTTAAAATGTTGTAAGTATTCTTTTAACTTTTCAATGTCTGCCGTAGTGGTTTGTTTGTTGAGATTTATTATAAAGAATTAACCGTTTTTGGAAGTTATTCCCCTTCCCCTGGTGATTTAAAAAAAGCTTTAGATACTGTTAAAGATACAGATAAAACAATTACTATAGACCATCATTTTAAAAAAATAGACAAATATTCCCGTAAGATATTCAGAGGAATACAGTGCGTAGTTGTGCTTTACAATATAGCTCTTGACGTATGCGGAAACTGTCTTAAGGACAGAAGTGATAACGAATTTTACATAGATGCAAAGAGTGTATCGCTCGTTAAAGTGCTCGATCGCACGGACGATGCTCCCGAAAAGAGAGTAGAGCTTCATTTACATACTATGATGTCTCAGATGGATGCAACAATAGATCCTGAGGCCATTGTTAAGGTTGCTAAGGAATGGGGACATAAGGCTGTTGCAATTACTGACCATGGTAATATGTTTGGAGTAAAGGAGTTCTTTAAAGTTGCAAAGGATTTTCCCGACATAAAACCAATCATAGGGTGTGAGGTATATGTGAACAGGGAGGGACGATTTACCAAAAGAGGAAAGGAAGACCAGGGTGCATACCATCTTATATTGTTGGCAAAGAATCTTGCAGGATATTACAATCTTGTAAAAATAGTTTCTATAGGCTATACAGAAGGATTCTATTATAAACCAAAAATAGACAGGGAGGTTCTTGAAAAATATCATGAGAATCTGATTTGTTGTTCTGCTTGTCTGGGTGGAGAAATTCCAAAATTCATTAACACAGGCAATCTTAAGGAGGCAGAAGAGACAGCACTTTGGTACAAGAACCTGTTTGGGGATGATTATTACCTTGAGGTACAGCTTCATGTTACAGAGGTAGAGGGAATGGACCAGACAGTTGCCCAGTTGCAGCAACAAGCCAATGAGGAGATCTTTAAAATGTCCCAAAGGCTTGGAATAAAGACTGTGGCAACAAATGATGCCCATTTTAGCAGAAAGGAGGATGGTCCTGCCCATGACAGGCTAATATGTCTTACCACTAACGCAAATTACTCAGATAAAGGTAGAATGCGTTATACCCAACAGGAATATCTTAAAACAGAGGAGGAAATGAGAGCTCTGTTCCCGGATCATCCTGAGGCCATTGAAAACACAATGGAAATTGTGGATAAGATTGAGAGGTATAAAATAGACAGAGATCACGTATTGCCATTATTCCCTATACCAGAAGAGTTTGAAGACAGCAATGCCTATTTGAAACATCTGGTGTACCTTGGAGCCCAGAAAAAATACAAGACCATAACCGATGAGTGCAGAGAGAGAATAGATTTTGAGCTTGGAACCATTAAGAGAATGGGTTTCCCAGACTATTTCCTTATTGTGCAGGATTTTATAGCTGCAGCAAGAGGAATGGGCGTGTGGGTTGGTCCCGGGCGTGGTTCTGCAGCCGGGTCTGTAGTTGCATATTGTTTGGGTATTACCAATCTCGATCCTATCAAATATGATTTGCTGTTTGAGCGTTTCCTTAATCCAGACCGTATCTCAATGCCTGATATAGATGTTGACTTTGATGATGACGGCAGGGGAAAAGTGCTTAACTATGTAGAGGAGAAATATGGTAAAGACCATGTATCCCATGTAGTTACATTTGGTACTATGGCTACCAAGAGTGCTATAAAGGATCTGGCAAGAATTCATGAAGTTCCTTTGCAGGAGAGTGACCGTCTTACCAAGCTTGTTCCCGACAAATTTCCAGAAGAGGAGCAGAAATTCATAGATGAGAACGGCGAGGAGCAGATAAAGACAAAGAAGGTAAAAGTAACAGTAGAAAATTGTAAAGGAGAAGAAGGTTAAGGTTAACATAGGCAACTGCATCAAGCTTGTTCCCGAGATAAAAGAGGCGTACGAAAATTCCCAGATTGGAGGAGTGCATGAAACCCTGGAGTATGCACAGAAACTAGAAGGCACTGTAAGAAACACAGGAGTGCATGCTTGTGCCATTATTATTGGTAGAGACAATCTTACAGACCATATTCCAATTTGTATAGCAAAAGATAAGGAGACAGGGGAAGATATGTGGGTTTCTCAGTATGAGGGCTCATTTATAGAGGATGTAGGAATGCTAAAAATGGATTTTCTGGGACTTAGAACCCTTTCAATCCTTAAAGAGGCAGTTTCCAATGTTAAGAAAAGACATGGAATAGATATTGATATTGAAGCAATTCCTATTGATGATAAAAAGACTTTTGAACTATTTGGCAGAGGCGATACTGTAGCAGTATTCCAGTTTGAGTCTCCCGGAATGCAAAAATGGCTCAGAGAGTTGCAGCCAAGCAGATTTGAGGATCTTATAGCCATGAATGCCCTTTATCGTCCTGGTCCTATGGATTATATTCCGGATTTTGTTGCCCGCAAAAAAGGAGAACAGGCAATAGAGTATGATTTGCCTCAAATGGAAGATATTCTGCAGGACACATATGGAGTGACAGTATATCAGGAGCAGGTGATGTTGCTTTCACAAAAGTTAGCCAACTTTACAAAAGGTATGGCCGACGGCTTGCGTAAAGCTATGGGTAAGAAGCTCATAGACAAGATGATGGAGCTTAAGGTAAAGTTTATGGAGGGAGGAGAGGCCAACGGACATCCAAAAGATATACTGGAAAAGATATGGAAAGACTGGACAGCATTTGCACAATATGCGTTCAATAAGTCCCATGCTACATGCTATGCCTGGGTTGCTTATCAGACAGGCTACATGAAAGCGCATTATCCCGCAGAATTTATGGCCGCCAACATGAGTAAGAACATCAACAATATGGATGAGATTACCAAGCTGGTGGGTGAGTGCAACAGAATGGGAATTCAGGTTCTTGGACCAGATATCAACGAGAGTGGCAGAACTTTTTCTGTAAACAAGGCGGGAAATATCCGTTATGGAATGGCTGGAGTTAAGGGAGTGGGTGCTGCAGCTGTAGATGCGATTGTAGATGTAAGGAGCGACAAGCCATTTGAAGGTATCTTTGATTTTGCCCAAAGGATAGCACCTGTAAGCAATATAGGTAAGAAAATAGTTGAATCTTTAGCTTATGTAGGTGCATTTGATTCATTTACAGAGCTTACAAGACCGCAATTCTTTGCAGAAAACAGCAAGGCACAGCA
>CALCUQ010000444.1 GCA_937906795.1 uncultured Bacteroidales bacterium
ATCGGCGCAAGGTCTAACCTGAAATACAACCGCATTACATCCAGCTGATTGCATAGAATCCAATGCCTCAAGAAACATCGCCTTAACCTGCGGTGTAGTCATGTTCTTGATTTTAGTATTACCCACAATATGAAGCCATCCACCTCTAAACTCTCTTTTAGGAGATTGGGCAATTGCACTAATTGTTATAAAACATAAAGCCACAAATAATAAAAATCTTCTCATATGTTTATATTTCTAAAATTTAATATTCATTGCCTCACAGATTTTCTTTGGAATATCAGTATTATCCTGTCTTCCGGCAAACAATTCGCTACCTGCACCAATTGCAAAAACCGGAACTGCACCTCCTGTATGAGAAGTTGTAGTCCAACCTATTAATGCAGTTTTGGAAAGCGAGTCTGCAGGTATCTGCTCCATATAATTATCAACGTTGATATTTATATCTTTCTTTTTAAGACGCTCAACATACTCTTTAACCCTTGAAAGATACGACACATACCCCTTTGTTCTGCCAAGAGCAATACCACCGGTTTCATGGTCTGCAGTAACAACTATAAGAGTCTCATCAGGATGTTGCTTGTAAAATTCATATGCAACAGCAATAGCCTGATCAAAATCAAGAGTTTCCATTATTGTTCCTGCAACATCATTGCTATGTGCACTCCAGTCAATTTGTCCACCCTCTGCCATAATAAAGAATCCTTTGCTGTTATTTAGGAAAGCTACAGCAGCCTCAACTACCTGTGGTAATGTTAAAGATGAATCATTTCTCTCAAGGACAGGAGAAAGGATATTATTTGAATTAGGGCTCTGTTGGAAAAGCACAATCTTTTGTGCTCCAGCTTTCTTTGCATTAAACTCATCCAAGCCATATGCCATTGTGTAACCTGCAGAAAGGGTAATTGAATCAAGAGGATTTTCAGCATTTGCACTTTGGGTTGCACCTTGGAATCCACCGCCACCAAAGAACTCAAAATTACTTTCACTCAATTGTTTTGCAATGCCATAATAATCACTTCTCTTTACAGAATTTGCATAGAAGGCACCAGGAGTTGCGTGGTCAATGGTTACACTGCTTATTACGCCAACCTTGTATCCGGCATTATGAATTTTGTAAGAAATTGCCTCCAAAGCAGAAGAATCTGGAGCAACACCCAACATGCCATTGTTTGTTTTGAAACCTGTAGAAAGGGCAGTCCCTGCTGCAGAAGAACAAGTAATGATGTTGCTATTAGAATAAGATGTTGCCATTCCCATTACAGGAAATTGTGTAAATAAAAGAGGTTCACTCTTCTTCTCATCCTTAAGTGCAGATTTGAAAGCCTCTGTTACAGCAATATGAGAAAATCCCATACCGTCACCAATAAAATAGAAAACATATTTTGCCTTTTTAGGAGTACTGCAACAAGATGCAAGGACACACGCTGCCAATAAGCAAATTATAACATTAGATAATCTCTTCATATGATAAAAAATTTTAACTCTAAATTAATTACCAAAGATAGTAAAAATTAAAACTATCACTCCATAGAAGACAAAAAAAAGGGGTGGAAACCACCCCTTTATTTATTATCTAATCTTAAAGATTATCTTACAGCATCTGTAGTTCTAGCTGAATACATAATCTTTAGAGCAGAACAACGTCTCAACTCTTGTTTGATATCAGATATAATACCCATACGAACATTCTCGTCTGCTTTAAGAACAACTTGCATAAAGCTTCTGTCAGCCTCACTCATGGCCTCACGCTCAGAAGCAATAAAGTCTCTAATGTCTTTCTCAGTTTTGAATGAATCGTTCAACTGAATACGAGCATCTGTACCGTACTCTGCTTGTTTGCTTTTAACAGGAGTACCAACATTGATATATGACGCTAGGTCTTTTCTATCCAATTTTGCTGTCTCAGTTGCCTCAGGTACTTTAACCATAACCATAGCCTCTGTTTGGCGCATAGAAGTTGTAACCATGAAGAAGAACAAAAGCATGAAGACGATATCTGACAATGACGCAGCTGTAATAGCAGGAACGCCACCTTTACCTTTTTTACTAAATTTTGACATAATCTATCTCCTATCTTTTATCTTCTTTTTTTAACCTCTTTAGGCTCAGCCTCTGAAATAGATTGAGGGATAGCATCTCTGACAATGCGTTGTTGCTCCTCATCAAGTTCAGTATACTTTTTGCCCCAATTTGCTAATGCAAAGTTATCACGGATCTCGTTAAATGCTCTCACAAGCTCATTTTGAACTTTTAGATAAGCAGCGTAACTTGTACCGCGGTCATTTTGCAATGATACTACGCCTTTAGAAACAGCATATTGGCCAAAACCTTTGATATCTTTCATCTCTCTCTCAGGAAGAGACTCACTATTTGTTGGATTGGTAATAAACTCTACGATTTTATCTTTAACTTGAGTAATATCCATAGGTTCACCACCAGCCAGAATTCTATCTTGTGAGTTAATTCTAACCACAACGATATTTCTACGGTTCACCTTAACATCTTGTTGTTGTTGAGTTTCATCTGGCATAGGAGGCAAACGTCTAGAAATACCTTTATCGGTATCCATAGTTGTAGCCACCAAGAAGAAGATCAACAGGATGAACGAGATGTCGGCCAACGAGCTACCGTTCAGCCCTGGAACTTTTCTTTTCTTTTTTGCCATAATTAAAATCTCCTATGAATTATGACTTACTTCTTGAAAATTCCTGTCAAACTTGCTATCAATGCGATTGCAGTTACAACGAGCAATACATAAATTGTATAAATGATAGCATCTGTTGCTTGCAACCAGAAAGCATCTTCATAAAGACCTGTACCAGTC
>CALCUQ010000445.1 GCA_937906795.1 uncultured Bacteroidales bacterium
CAGATCGCTGAGCTTATCGGTGACAAAGCTATCGTAGTGGTAGCTGGTGCTCCTGCTTGCCAGGCTGAACTTGAAGCTAAAGGTATCAAGAACTTCATCAATGTGAAGAGCAACGTTCTTGAGACTTTGAAAGACTACCAGGCTAAACTCGGTATTAAAGCACTTTAATAATCACCTGAAAAAATAATTAATATGCGTCCTAATTTTAAAGATATCAAATATAGCGGAGCAGCTGCTTGTAAAGCCGAGGCTCCTGCACAGGAAACTTGGAAGACCCCTGAGCAAATCGAAGTTAAAGGGATCTACACTGCTGAGGACCTAAATGGTATGGAGCATCTGAATTATGCAGCAGGTGTCGCTCCTTTCCTTCGTGGACCTTACAGCACAATGTATGTACAAAAACCTTGGACTGTAAGACAATATGCAGGTTTCTCTACAGCAGAGGAGTCTAATGCTTTCTATAGAAGAAACTTGGCAGCAGGTCAAAAAGGTTTGTCTGTTGCATTTGACTTGGCTACACACCGTGGTTACGATGCAGATCACCCAAGAGTTGTAGGTGATGTTGGTAAAGCAGGTGTTAGTATCTGTTCTGTTGAGGATATGAAGATTCTTTTTGATCAGATTCCTCTAAACAAAATGTCTGTTTCCATGACTATGAACGGTGCCGTTCTTCCTGTTATGGCTTTCTACATTGTAGCAGGTTTGGAGCAAGGTGCAAAACTTGAGGAGATGGCTGGTACTATCCAGAATGATATCCTTAAAGAGTTCATGGTACGTAACACATATATCTACCCACCAGAGTTCTCAATGAGAATCATTGGTGATATATTTGCTTACACTTC
This sequence comes from uncultured Bacteroidales bacterium, assembly GCA_937906795.1. GTDB lineage: Bacteria > Bacteroidota > Bacteroidia > Bacteroidales > UBA932 > Egerieousia. Next base: position 843 of record CALCUQ010000445.1, read on the forward strand.
TAAATATATGCCTAAGTTCAACTCTATTTCAATTTCTGGTTACCATATGCAAGAGGCAGGTGCAACCAATGATATTGAGATGGCATATACTTTGGCAGATGGTCTTGAGTATCTTAGAACTGGTGTTAAAGCCGGTATTTCTGTAGATGCTTTCGCACCTCGTTTATCATTCTTCTGGGCTATTGGTATGAACAACTTTATGGAGATTGCCAAGATGCGTGCAGCCAGAATGATTTGGGCTAAATTGGTTAACCAGTTCAACCCTAAAAACCCTAAATCATTGTCACTAAGAACTCACTGTCAAACATCTGGTTGGTCTTTAACTGAGCAAGATCCATTCAATAACGTTGCAAGAACTTGTATTGAGGCTATGGGTGCTGCTTTAGGTCATACCCAATCATTGCATACAAATGCTCTTGATGAGGCTATTGCACTTCCTACAGATTTCTCTGCACGTATTGCTCGTAATACTCAGATTTATATCCAAGAGGAGACCAGCGTATGTAAATCTATTGACCCATGGGCAGGTTCATATTATGTTGAGAGCCTAACCAAAGAGTTGGCAGACAAAGCTTGGGCTCATATTCAAGAGGTTGAGTCTCTTGGTGGTATGGCAAAAGCTATTGAGACCGGTATTCCTAAACTTAGAATTGAGGAGGCTGCTGCTCGTAAACAAGCAAGAATTGACTCTGGCAATGAGACTATTGTAGGTATTAACAAATACCGTTTGGAGAAAGAGGATCCAATTGAGATTCTTGATATCGACAACACAAAAGTTAGAGAGCAACAAATTGCAAGACTTAAAGAGCTTAGAGCTAACCGCGACAATGCAAAAGTACAAGAGTGCCTTGCAGCTATCACTGAGGCTGTTAAGAATAAAACCGGCAACTTGTTGGAACTTGCTGTTGAGGCAGCTAAGAACCGTGCATCATTGGGTGAGATCTCAGATGCTTGTGAGGCAGTTGTTGGCAGATATAAAGCAGTAATCCGTATGAATACAGGTGTATACTCTTCAGAGGTTAAGAATGAT
>CALCUQ010000446.1 GCA_937906795.1 uncultured Bacteroidales bacterium
TACCCCCCTGCTTATCAAATACTCTTTCAACAGCTTAACCTGCGTACTCTTACCAGCACCATCCAAGCCTTCAAGAACTATTAACATAATTTAATCTAAAGTTATAAATCTCAAAGTTATTTCATCCAGCCCAAAATAGTAGTGTTAGGTTGTTGACCTTTACCATATGCGACACCAACCTCTTTAATAGCCTCTATCTTTTGTTTCTCTATTACAACACTATCCTCATATTTTTTTCTCATCTCAAAATCAATATCTTTTCTTACTTGAGATTTAATTTCATTCAATAATTTGGAAGCTTTGTCATATGAACTTGATTGCGGATCTATTCCCGACAACAAATCAGCTGCATAAACTGCACCCTCTTCATTTTGTGAAGCATACCATGCAGCCTTAGCCTCATTATACAAATACTCATTAAGTTCATCCCTATATTTGTCATAATACTCAAAAGCCTTTTTTGTAGCCTCCTGACCACCTCTTGTACATACAGGAATTGATGAACACAAAGCAATAGCCTGAGCATAATCATTAAGTTTAGCTGCTCTGTCTGCCATTGCTAAAATTTCTTTATATCTATTATTGTAATAATCAACTATTTTAGATTTACCCTCACTAATTGCTTGAGTTATCTTTGTATTTGCAGGAGTAACTCTAGACAATGCTGAATTTAAACTTTTATGCTCACTTTGGCCAACACCTTTCAAATCAAGATACACACTTGAAAACACCTTCTTATTGTTCAAATCCGCAACATATATATTCAACCCATAAACAGTAACTACCTGTGCAGGTGGACCCGCTACAACCTGTTTATCCTGAATATTTATTTTAGCACCAACAAAGAATTGAGTATAATCCATATCAGCAATCAGCCCTTGCTTTGAAGCAATGTCTGTTAACCTGTTTTTCAGAATATTTACAGAATTGGCATCCAAACCCTGCTCGTCAAGGACAATCACATTTACAGGAATCTCACAATTTTGTGCGAAACCACATACCGACGAACCTACAATTAATGTAGAAATCACCAAAATAATACTAAAAACCTTTTTCATAAATTTCCTATTTTTCTCCGATAACCAACAAACAACGACCTAACCCTCTATTAATTACCTTACAAGTCAAATTATATGGAGCTGCCCTCAAGAATCTCATTAAATCTCGTGTAAAGCCCTCTGTATCCTGAGCCATTCCATTTTTCTTAAATACTGGTATTCTAACCTGATCAAACATTATATAATTTTCAGTACCATCTGCTTTGTTGAATACATGGTTTACTGTATTCTCAGCCAACCAGTTCTCAATAATTTCACATAATTCATAACCGTCATATTCAGACTCCAACGTAATACCAGAACCATTGTCAAATACTCTTACATCTATTGCCGCTTCTCTACCATTTGCCATAATATCCTCAAAATGAGTCATTAGTTGGGATGCAAAATTATCTATATTCTCAAGAACAGCTTCTTCCATCAAAAGTGCAACTTCTGTAGTCAATGATGGTGCACCTGTACCTTGTGCTCCAGCTATCTGTTTGTTTGAATATACATCAAGTCCTTTAAGATTATAGGTAATGCTGTTTCTAGGTCCAACAGAATTTACAGACCAATCCAACTCTAATATGATATCAGCCTTAGCAACTCTTCTAATCTTATCAAGAGGTGATTCCATTATTGAAGCACCGCTGGTAGAACTGGATATAAGCATATCCTCCGCAGCCATACTTTCTACGCTCTTTATAGTCTGACTCAAATCTTGCAAAGGGAACATTCTTTCTGCCATCAAAATGTTGATTTTTGATATCATATTGTTAAGTTCCTTACTGGACATCAATGCAGCACTATAATCAGGGATTGTCTTTTTGACACCCATATTTTCATATGTTTGCACATAACCTTTTTCAACACACCAAGAATCACTTGGGACAACCATTAGTTTGGGCTTTTTTGCCTGTTGTGCAAAAAGTGTTGCACTACATAAAAAAATTGCTGTTAAAGTAAATATAATTCGTTTCATATCTATTTCCTATTTATTAAAAACACTTGAAAGAGATTTAATTATGCCATTCTTCTCCATTTCTTTTCTCAAAGCGTCCTTATGCACTTGAGCTGTAACACATATTTTATATTTGAACGCCTTTCTGCCACTCTTAACTACTTCATAAGTATTAGGGACTATTGTTGCAAAATGCATAAATGTTCCATCATTACTAAAGAACTTATCAAAATATGAAGCATTTGATTGCTCTAAAGAAGGGTCAGATAAAAGAGGTTTCTGAGTTACGCCTCCTTTTTCAAGAGGAGAAAAGCCTCTAAACAAAACTCCATGAATAGCCGCTTTCTTCAAATCAGGATCATTTACATGCTTAACCTTTTTAGTATATAGGTATACCTTAATCAAATACGTACCTTGAGCACCAACTCCATCTGAATAAATTTCATACATCAATGGTTCTGGATCTCTGTCTCTTTGTGCATACATATCAATGTTACCAACACAAAAGATAAAACTTAACACAAATAACGTATGTTTTAAATTAATTTTGCTTAAAGCTTTCATAACTATATCTAATTTTTGATTTCTCTAATTAACATTCCAGGATAAAATGTACCGCCACTGACTTTCTTAAATGTTGTTGCACCTAAAGATGCATTTTGAGCACCTTCTTCTATAGCCATATATCTGTTATCCCATATTTTATCTTTTTCTGGAACTACAACACCAACTCTCTTATATGTTCTCTTACCTGTTTCATCTTCCACAGCTTGCAAAACCTCAAATCTGGAATTTGATGTCACATTTTCTTTTAATCCCACATGTGCCTTTAGTGGCTCCACAGAAACAAGCGGGGTATTTGTTCTAAATGCCTCAAATTGCTGCTGTAAATCTGCAATATTCTCATCCAAAGCTCTTTGACACGCTTTTCTCACCATATTTAAAGGATCATCCAAATTCACACCCAAAAATGAAATATCACCACCTTTACTTTCTACCTTTCCTACATATTTCAATTTAAAATAATCTCTCTTATCTTCAAAGGCTTTTACTTTAGCTTCGTCGGGAACATTACTGTACATTGTGGTATAAAAATCCATTGCAACATCCTCGTTCCACTCCAATTGATACAAAAATGTATTGACTTTTACTTTAAAACCCTTTAAAGTTTCCATCATGTTACCAAGATTATCAGTTAGATCGGTAACATCAACTCCTGTTGCTACTGATGCCAATGCTCCTAAAATTTTTAGAACACCTCCAATAGCCTTACCTGTTTTTTCCTTATCTACATATCTTATATCATTAACAAGCACAAAGGTATTACCAATCAACTCCTCACCAGAATCCTGCAAAAGTGCCATAGATCTTGCTGAGCGCTCAGCCATAATCACATCATATACAGTTGCATCGTATAAGCCACGTTCCTTTACAAGTTCCGCATTACACTCACCTGTAAGTATATCTCTATTGAACCACTTTCCTACCAATCTGCTGGCTACATTATTTACTTCCAAAAAATTTGTAACAAGAGTATTCTCATTTTTTGATTGAGCAGCATTTAACTTTTCATTCATAGTTAAAACTCTCACACTCAAATTATGATCATTGTATTTGTCTGGAATAGGTAATGTTACAAATGCATTTCTAATTTCAGTTGCAAATTTTTGTTCTGAGTGATTAATCAATATAGTATATATAGAACTTCTTCTATAATCATGGACTTCTTTCTTATTGTTTTGAGCATAACCACTGATACTGCATACAACAGCAAGCACTAAAGATATTTTATATATAATATTTCTCATAGTCATAAATCATTATTCATTAATAATCCCATTGAGACTCATCAATCTTTCCTAATAGAATAGGATAAGCTCTCAAATGTTGAGTCAAATTCAACAACATTCTTCTTGTTTGAGTTGGAGTAAACTTGTCAATATTATTCGCCTGTCTATACTCTATTATTTTATCCCATATTTGATCAAGCAAGAATCTGCTCAAAGCTGATTGCATCACAACCTGATCATTTTGATCAATCATAATAAAAGATTGGTCTCTTTTTGTAAATATTACAAATTTATCGTAATCACTTTGGTTAGTTGGTTTTACAAATGCAGTGTTATGTTTGTAATTTGTTACATCTTTATACCCAACTTCTGACAACACATTATTCTCTTTATCAAATCTATACCACAAATAATCAGACTTTTGCACCCAGAAATATATATCATCAGCATATGTAGCCTGCTTAACATCCATATACTCACAAGGGATTACTAACCCTTTGTTATACTCATATAAACCGTATAAATTCCCTTTTCTAACTTTTGCTCTGTCAAACATAAATCCAGACACACCATCATACTCAAACGGCATCAACTCTTCCCCATTCTCATTTAAAATTCCCCATTTGCCATTTTTATATGCTGCAACCCAGAAATTGGTAATATTATTACCTACTTCCATTTTTGTATATGTTCCCAAAGGTGTAACTTCCTGCCCGTCGTGATTCAATATTGCACATTCTGTAGCACCCTTATTTTTAGCTGCTATATAATAGCTTTTATCACCTAAATGTACAGATCTTATTGAAGCATATGAATTTGAGAGTTTCTTACCTTCACCATCTATAACGTAAAAGTATAAATCATCACCTTTAGCAAGAGATCTGTCGTTGACAAATTGATCAGTTCCCCACACTACAGTTTTATTTTTCACTTTACCCTCGTAAGAGAAAAGGACATACTCCTTACCAGTATTTAAATCATAGAATCCTTGCTTGATACTATTCTTGCCGTAATGCCTGAACACTATTCTACCATTACTGGGTGCACTTATAAATGAATATGAATTCTCTGGCAATAATACTTTTCCCTCTTTATCAATAACCTCCAATCCTGTAGATTTTGAAGTACTCATATATGCAAAATAATCACATTTAACAGGAATATCCATAGTATCGTTTATATAAATAGGTATATTTTTATTGTCAGAATATACTCGAAGACTACATTTTTCAACTGGTACAATAACTTTTCCTTCCTTATTTATTATACCTCTTTTACCACCATATAAAACTGGTGATCCCTTCTTTTTTTTACCATTTAGATTAAGCCATATATAATCTGACTCACCTATTTTTCCTACACTATTATAAATTGGTTCAGCTATAACTTTATAATCTGAATTTATAAGACCTTTTTTATCTTTCTTTTCAACTATAGCAACACCATGTTTAAAAGGATGGATAGCACTATATTCTAAAGGCAGTACTTCATTACCATTAACATCAATAAATCCATACATGCCGTTTATTGACACCTTACTTAATCCATTTACAAAAGGTTCCGCAGTAGAATACTTAGGGGCAATTACCTCTTGTCCATCTGGGGTTGAAAATCCTATCTTCCCTTTTTTGTCTACAGATATAACCAAATCCTGAGAAAATAGCACATTTGATGTATAAACCAATACAATCAAGAATAACAAACGTTTACATAAGTTCATAACAGGTGATATTATAATATTAATATTTAAGAAAGAATTCTCCTATATTCCCTAAGATGTTGTAAATTTAGAAATTATATATAAGTATTCCAATTAATTAGAACTAAAAATATATTATTTTTTAATACTTTTGTATCACCACTAAAAGAAGCACAAATACAATATGTCTACAACCGGAACCCCTATTATAATGGGGATATTAAATATCAACGACAACTCTTTTTTCAAAGATAGCAGATGCAGCGACACAGCCTCAATAGAGGCCAGAATTGAAACTATGATAGAGGGTGGTGCAGATATAATAGACATAGGTGCGTGCTCAACACGTCCCGGCTCTACCCCAATCACACAAGAACAGGAGTGGGACCTGCTTGAAAGTGCCTTAAAGGTTGTCGGGAAGAAATATATTGACAAAGGAACCAGATTTTCAGTTGACACTTTCCGTAGCGAGATAGTGAGAAGGGCATACCACCTAATAGGCAACTTTATAGTGAATGACATTTCTGCAGGGGAAGATGATGCCAATATGCTTAATATTATTGGAAAACTAAACCTGCAATATATTGCAATGCACAAAAGAGGAACTCCAAAAACTATGGAAGATCTGACAGATTACCCAAATGGAGTTGTTAATGAAGTGATTGACTATTTTAAAAATTTTGAGATAAAAGCCACAAATCATGGCATTAAAAACTACATTATTGACCCCGGATTTGGATTTGCAAAATCTCTTGATCAAAATTATCAATTGTTCAATGCAATAACTCCAATTAAGGAAGAAATAGAAAAGTTCTGCAACAAAAAAAGAGATATTCTTGTAGGAATATCTCGTAAAAGTATGATTTATAAACCTTTAAATATTCTTCCCGACAATTCTTTGGAAGCAACCACCGCACTTAATCTACAAGCACTTTTATCTGGTGCAGATATTTTAAGAGTTCATGATGTAGTCCAGGCAAAACAATGCTGCAAGCTATACAAATTATTGCGTGAGAACAGATAAGATCTACCAGCACTCAATATCTTTTGCAATATCAGGCATACTTTCCTTCTTAAATACAGGATCTGCAATGCCTTGCTTTTTCTGACTTCTATAGTCATTTAACAACCTTACCGCATATTTACTTAACTGTGTAATTGCCACAAGGTTGCATGCAGTCATACAAGCCATACACAAATCTGCCAGACTCCACGCCAAATCCAAAGAAGCCAATGCACCAAACATTACCATTACACACACCAGAAGTCTGAATACCAACATTACAGTTTTACTGTTAGTAAGGAACCTTATATTTGCCTCGCCATAATAATAGTTTCCAATTATACTGCTGAATGCAAAAAATAAAATTGCTACAGCTACAAAAATATTTCCAATCTCACCAATTTGGTTTGAAAGAGCCAATTGTGTAAGTTGGATACCGTTGGCATCACTTGTAAAACTCACTCCACTAAAAAGAATGATAAATGCAGTACAAGTACAAATAACTAAAGTATCTGTAAAAACTCCCAATGTCTGAATCAATCCCTGCTTTACCGGATGAGAAGTATCTGCAGTAGCAGCCACATTAGGAGCAGAGCCCTCTCCTGCCTCATTACTGAAAAGACCTCTCTTAATTCCATTCATCATTGCCGCTCCAATCATACCTCCAAAAGCCTGATTCCACCCAAAAGCACAAGAGAAAATTAGTTCAATCACTTGAGGTATTCTATCAAAATTTATCCCGACAACAACCAAAGCTAAAATTATGTATCCTATGGCCATAACCGGCACAAGATAAGTGCTAACCTTAGCAATACGTTGAATTCCACCAAAAATTACTATAAAAGTAAGAACAGTTAAAATAACACCAACAATAGTTGGATCAAAATTAAACGCCTCAGAAAAAGCAGCACAAATAGTATTACTTTGAACCGAATTGAATGAAAAAGGGAAAGTAAAAATCAAAAGGACTGCAAAAAGTGAACCCATCCATTTCTTCTTAAGACCCTTCTCCATATAATAAGCAGGTCCACCAATAAAAGAATCCTTACCCTGAACTTTATATAATTGTGCAAGTGTTGATTCAACAAAAGCACTACAGGCACCAAGAAGAGCAATTAACCACATCCAAAAAACCGACCCAGGTCCACCAATTGCAATAGCAGTAGCAACACCGGCCAGATTTCCAGTACCTACCCTGCTTGCCAATGAAACCACAAACGCCTGAAACGAAGAAATCTGTTTACGATTTTTATCCTTATTACTGGCTGTTGAAGAAGAATCAGCAAGTAACCTTACCATCTCACCAAACATTCTAAATTGAACAAATTTAGTTTTGAAAGTGAAATATAAAGCACAACCAATTAACATGGCTACTAAAATATAAGACCATATAAAATCGTTAAAAGATCCAAGAATTTGTGATAAGTATTCCATTTGCAAGATTTTAGGTGCAAATATAAAAAGTAGTAAAGTAATATACAAAACAACCTGCCAGAGAAGCACATAGAATACCTAGGCATCAAGTCAACAAGGGTTGCAACAAAGGGTTGGGCACCAAAATCCCGCATAGAACGCATTCCAGGGTACCAACCTTACCGTAACCACAGGGGTTGAGCACGCAAATCCCGCGTAGAGTGCCTTCCAGGGTACCAACCCTACCGAAACATCAGGGGTTGGGCACAAAAATCCCTCGTAGAAAGCATTCCAGGGTACCAACCCCACCGAAACCAAAGGGGTTGGGCACGCAAATCCCGCATAGAACGCATTCCAGGGTACCAACCCTACCGTAACCACAGGGGTTGGGCACCAAAATCCCGCATAGAACGCCCTCCAGGGTACCAACTATAATGAAAGAATAGAGTATCAGACAAATGCAAAGCAATTCAGAAAAAGTCTTGGTCCACGCAGACGTGGGGGACCGGTTTGCAAAGCAAACTGGTGGCTCTTTTTCTGAATTAACTTTGCATGAGGTTGAGCACGCAAATCTCACTCAGAACG
>CALCUQ010000447.1 GCA_937906795.1 uncultured Bacteroidales bacterium
TACACCGTCTACTTCGCCGGGTCTGGGGTTTCTTGTTGTTGCTCAGCTATTTCCTGTTTTGGCGTATTTTTTTTCTGATTTCTGGGTTTTCTTACAGGTTTAGGTTTCTCTTCATTTTCCTTAGCCTGTGGCTGCACTACCTCTTGTTGAGAAATCTGTTGAGGTTCCTCCTGGGTAACTTTCTTTACCTTGATTCTCTCTCTCTTAGGTCTCTCTGGTTTTGTTCTGCCAATACCCTGAATAGCTTGCTCATCAAGAATCTTATACACCAGATCCTGTTGTGAATAAGATTTTACTTTCTCAATTTTAAGTTCTTCTGCAATAGCATAAAGCTCTTCTATGCTCTTGCTGTTTAACTCAAGTAAATTATACATCGATTGAAATATTGTGTATGAATTAAATTTCTTGGGGAAGTCCCAGAATTGGAACAAAACAAAGATACATTTATCTTTTGTAAAAACAAAGAAAATACAAAAAAAGAATGAGGACAACCCGTTTGGATATGCTTTGGGCTGCCCTCATTATTAATTTTTATGCCTGTTTTATTATTTTACGGCAATTACATCAATCTCAACCAATGCTGCTTTAGGAAGAGCTGCAACCTGATATGCTACCCTTGCAGGATATGGCTCAGAGAAATATTGTGCATATACCTCATTCAAAGCACCAAAATTTGCAAGATCAGACAAAAATACATTTGCTTTTACAACATCAGACATAGTATATCCAGCCTCCTCCAGAATATATTGAAGGTTTTTGAATACCTGGTGCAATTGCTCTTTGATTCCACCTGGAACAAACTCTCCGGTTGTTGCATCAATTGGAAGTTGTCCAGATACATAGATAGTATTGCCAGCTACAACTGCTTGGCTGTAAGTGCCAACTGCTGCAGGGGCTTTGGCACATGCAATAATTTTTTTCTCCATTTTAATATGTTTTAAAATTTATCCCAATAACTTGCGTTCTTTTTATATTGTAGTAAATCTGCCAGTGCAGAAGCATTTGCACTTATTCTGAAACTCCAGCTCTTCCATTGTCCTGTAGGTACCCATCCAACAGAGATGTTAAAGCAGTGAAGGTCATAGCTGGCACTCAGTTGTGTTGTTGTCAATTTGAATTTTGTAAGATCAAATCCGGAGTTAAGGTTAAAGTTAAGTGCCTTTGTAAGTCTGAACTGGGCAGATACACCAAGTGTCATCATATGATTGTGCTTGGTGTGCAGCTGCTCATTTGCATATTGGTATGATCTGTTGTATGAGTAGCTGTAGTTCAAATTTATATTCCATGGAATCTCAGGACTCATATAGTATACCCATCCGCCAGGAATATATTCACTGGTTACCGGGTGATAATATATCCTCTGGTAACTGCTTTGTTGTGACATTTGTGCCTGATTGTTTGGATTGTTTCTTGGCATAGTGTAATCACTGCCCAGCCTGCTCTTGCCCTCTCCGCTAAATGAGTATGATAAAGACACACTGGCTCTTGTTAGTCTGGCCAGTTTGAATCCCCCTTCCTTAACAATATTAAAGGTTCCAATTCTGTTACCTCTGCCGTCTATAGCGTATGGGTCTAACGATGCATTGGCACTTAATCCCATTTTGCCAAATATAGTTGTACTCATATTTACATTTATAATTGACAAATTCATAGAGTCTGCCATAAAGTTATATGAGCCTCCAATAGACAGCTGGTCTATAAGCTTTATTTTCTTTGTCCCTGTTCCGGTGGTATCCTTTTTATCTCTTACTTTGGCTTCAATATTGTTTCCCAATGAGAATGTCATACTTGCATTTTGTCCTCTTCCCGGGTATGAGTTTGGTTGTCCCTCATATATATTGTATACGGTAGTGTGCTGGATACCGTTTATATCTACATAATTAAGCTGCCTGTATCCATTTGCTCTGGTTCCCATTTCGGGTTGCCATGAGAATCCTATTGATGGAGTGACCATATGTCTTATGGCTTTTAGAGCTGCATTCTTGTTCTTTTTCCCAAACTGGAATATTCCGTATAATCTGGTATTTATAGACAATCCAGCAGAGAAAGTTTGTGTGATGCCAAATTTGCTGAACGGATCAGACTGGATTGTTTCAACTTTTTGAGTCTGCTCATTGAACACTTTTCTTATGTCTGAAAAATACCAGTTCATTCCATATGAGATGGATGGCGATATCTGAATATATTTAAGAAGGGTGAAAGAAGGCAAAGAAATACTAAAATTGTGTCTCATGCCATTTCTCATTTTCTTAAAGAACTCGTCGGTGCCAAACTCACTGGACTTGAAATTCATTTTGTTTTCAAATGTTGTATTGTAGTTGAATGCAAAAGATTCATAGAATTTCTCTTTGCCAACTCTGACTTTCCGCTTGAACGGATATATTCTGTTTACAGTAAAAGTAAGGTTAGGCAAAGTTACAGAATATGAACTGTCTCTTGAGTTTTGGCTGTGCAGAGCGTTGACAGTCAAACTGAATGGAGTGCCAAGCCATGTTTTGCCAAAAGATATTGATGATGATATCTGGTTGTTTAGAGCAGTCTGTATATTGGTTTCGTTGTTATACTTGTTGTATGATGGAGTTGTAAAGTTTACAGAAGCACTGAAAGAGACTCCAGGCCTTGCTTTAGGATCCAGCGAGTGAGACCATTGCAGGGAGAAGTTCTTGGTCTGGAAAAAGTCTGGCTGCCCTTTTTCTCCAGTCTGGTCATTCTGATAAATAAAAGTGAAGTTACCGTTGTACTTGTATCTTTTCTTGTATCTCGATGTAAGTTGTACGGCCCAAGATCCCATAGTATAAAGGTCTCCGGTTGCAGCTACATCAAAGTGTTCTCCAAAAACAAAATAATATCCAAAACCTCTGGCGTAGAAACCTCTGGCCTGTTCCTCTCCCCATGTTGGAATAATAAGTCCGGCAGAGCGTTTTTCATTTAGTTTGGGAACAAAACCAAATGGTAAGGCAAATGGGGTAGGGACATCCTCAATTACCACATATGCAGGTCCAAAAACAGTCTTGTTGCCACCATCCATAACCTTTGCAGTTGTCATTTGCAGGTAAAAGTGAGGCTCAGGGCAGTCACATGTTGTATATTTGCCTTTGGATATATTAAAGGAATTGTCCGGCATCTTCTTTATGTAGTTTCCATGAAGATATCCATCACCCTCCTGTGTTATCATATTTCTTATTTTGGCTTTTTGGCTTTCAAAATTGTAGTAGACACTTTCCATTTCGTATAAAGAGTCCCCTTGTGTCATGACAGGGGCACCTACAATATTCCCCGACGTATCTTTTAATCCCTTTGCAAATACGGTTTTAGAGTCAACATCGTAAGCCATGTATTCAGAAGAGATGGAGATGTCTTTATATTTTACAGAAACATCACCATAATAATATATCATCTTTTTCCCATCCCAATCCTCTACAATAGAGTCTCTTGCAGATGAAAATACAGGTAAATCCAAAGTCCCTTTCTGCTCTATTGAATCTTTGCTGAATGTGGTGGTGTCCTTGGCCAGTATAGTTGTGTCTTTGGCAATGGCAAGAGAGTCCTGATAAAATAGTATATTGCCACAAACAGCTTTGTTTGCAGGTAGCACTACAGCAAGTGCGGCAAGGAGTATGTAGAATATATATTTTATCTGTTTATTGTGCATTTATTTAAGCCTAAATGGATTTGCTAAATTATATTGACTATTTATCCAATAATTTGTAATTTTGCAAAACGCAAATGTAATACTTTTTTTGCAACTAATATGCCGCTGTTTTCTAAAGTGAAAAATATTATCCGTTTTTTCATAATCTTTATGATTTTTCCTTTGTCTGTAAATGGACAGCAGGCACATCCGTCAACATTGCTCAGAACGGTTGTAATTGATCCCGGACATGGTGGAAAAGACCCCGGTTGTATAAGTGCAAACAGAAAATATTATGAGAAAAACATAACACTTTCTGTAGCATTGAAATTGGGTGCACTTATTAAAAAGGAGTATCCCTCTGTTAAAGTGATATATACCAGGTCTGCCGACAAATATGTGGATTTGAGTGAGCGTGCTGCAATAGCCAATAGAAACAAGGCAGATTTGTTCATTTCAATTCATGTAAACGCTACAAAGGCTACCCAGGCAAGGGGAACCGAAACATTTGTAATGGGAACCCATAAGAATGATGCCAATTTTGAAGTCTGTAAAATGGAGAATTCAGTAATTACAATTGAGGATGATTATGAGCATAAATATCAGGGGTTTGATCCCACATCGGCTGAATCATATATAATTTTTTCCCTTTTGCAGAATACTCATCTGGAGCAAAGTCTTATGTTTGCACAGCATATTCAGAATGAATATAAAAAAGGTCCCATATATGTAAACAGGGGAGTAAAGCAGGGTGGATTGTTGGTTTTGTGGAAAACAACAATGCCGGCAGTTCTTACCGAGCTTGGATTTATGTCAAATCCTAAAGATCTTAATGTGCTTGTTACATCCAATGGCCAGAATTCATTAGCTCAAAGACTCTTTAGCGCATTTAAGCTTTTTAAAGAAGAATATGAGAAGGGGGGAGTAGTAATGACAGAAGGTGAAAATATTGTACTGCCACAGGAGGATGACAAAGATGGAACATTTTTTGCAATACAGATTCTTTCTGTAAAAGAGAAGCTTCCTGCAGAGGCACCGGATTTGAAGGGATGCAGGGATTTTGAATACATTAGAGTAGGTAATTTTTATAAATATTATATAGGTAAATATTCAAGTAAAAAAGAGGCATCAAAAAACTTGGCACAGGTAAGGAAAACGTTCCCAGGTGCGTTTGTGGTGCAATATAAAAAATAACATCAGTTGATATGAGTATTATGAAACAGCCCAAAACCGTATACATTGGTTTTTTTGTAGTAGCCACCTTATTGGCAATGTTTTTGGTAATGAATTATTTAAAAGGTAAAGGTGTGTTTAGTGGAAGCACCACCTATTATACTACAATGAAAGATGTAAGCTCACTTACGGTATCAAGTCCCGTACATTTTAGAGGACTTAAAGTAGGTATAGTGGAGAGTATAGAATTTTGCCATAATAAAGATCATTTTGAGGTTAAATTAAGTGTGGCAGACAGCTATGATATCCCAAATGATTCATACCTTGAGGTATATAGTGCAGACTTGTTGGGAGGTAAAGCACTTAAACTAACTTATGGGCAATCAAATGTATATTATCAGGCAAACGATACATTGCCAGGGAGTGTTGCTCCAGATATGATTGGTTCTATCACATCAAAGATAGAGCCGTTGGCACAGGAAGCATACACTTTAATGCAAAATGTGAACAAAACATTGGATAATGTAAATGCCACATTGGATTCAACAGCAAGATTGAACCTGCAGAGTGCATTGGGCAATCTTGACAGAACTTTGGCCAATGCAACAAAATTAAGCAAAAGCCTTAACGATATGGCTCCGGAAATAAAAGATATTGTTTCAAATCTTAATGTTTTGTCAAAAGGGTTAAGTGAGGGAACAGAGGATATCAAAGGTACTTTGTCAAATGTAAATAGCATTACAAGCCAGTTGTCAAAAGCTCAGTTGACACAGACATTGGATAACCTTAAGGATTTGTTGGAAAAACTTCAGGACCCTAACGGATCAGTTGGAAAATTGCTGGCAACTGACTCTTTGCACAACTCAGTAAATAACCTGATCAATGATGTAGATATTCTGGTTAAGCGTATTACTGAAAATCCTAAGAAATATATAAAAGTTAGTGTATTCTAAAATAAAAAATCAAAAAAAATTGTTGGATATTATAATATCTAGATTAACAGATAGTTAGATGTTAACCACTTGATTATCAAGTGGTTAATTTTTTATAAAATTTTTTATCTTGATTATCTGCACATTATAATATTTTTGAAAAAAACAATACTAAAAAGTTTTTTTTACTAGAAATTTTTTCACCACTTTTGTACTCCGCAATTAACCCCCCATTTTAACTATGAAAGAACCACAGTACATAACAGTTTGGAATAATTGTCTGCAGATGATAAAGGATGTCATCCCGCAGCAGGCATTCAGTACGTGGTTCACTCCACTAAAGGCTATAAGTCTTCAGGAGGATACGTTAACATTGGAGGTCCCTTCTGAATTTGTTAGAGAGTATCTGGAGGAACATTACATTAACTTTATTGGTAAAGCTCTTAGAAAACAATTGGGCGAAGGGGCAAAACTTATGTACAATGTAAGAATTGCCAGAGATGCCAGAGTTAATATTCCGTCGGACCCACAGAAGGATATCAAAAACAAATCTGTTCCAATTCCAAGACCGGATGCAGGTAAATTTAATCCATATGCAATACCAGGATTAGAACAACTTAATATTGATCCTCAGTTGAACCCAAGAAATACCTTTGCCAATTTTGTAGAAGGTGAATGTAACAGATTGGGTATGGCTGCAGGAAAAGCAATAGCATCCAGGCCCGGAAACAACTCCTATAATCCTCTATTCATATATGGTGGACCAGGTATGGGAAAAACCCATCTTGCACAAGCTATAGGTATTGAGATTAAAGAGAAGTTTCCCGACAAGGTAGTCTTATATGTGTCGGCGAACAGATTTATGACACAGTATATTGATGCTGTGAATGTAAAGAACAAACTTACAGACTTTTTGCAATTCTATCAGATGATAGATGTTCTGATTGTAGACGATGTTCAGGAATTTGCAGACAAAGGGGGAACTCAGAATGCATTTTTCCATATATTCAATCATTTGCAACAATCAGGAAAACAACTGGTATTGACATCGGATAAAGCTCCTGTAGACTTGATGGGATTGGAGAAAAGATTGCTTTCAAGATTCAAATGGGGTTTGTCGGTTGAGCTTAAACAACCTTCATACGATACCAGATTAAAGATTCTTGAGGCAAAGAGCAGAAAGGATGGTATTGATTTGCCAAATGATGTATTGCATTTCTTGGCATCAAAGGTAGTTGGAAGTGTTAGAGAGATAGAGGGTGCTTTGGTTTCGTTGATTGCACACGCTACTCTTATCAATACTACTATAGATATGGATCTGGCACAGTCTGTAACAGATAAAATTGTTAAGGTTACTCCATCTGAGATATCTATAGACACTATTCAGGATGTTGTATGTGAGTACTTTAATATAACACGTGAAGCTTTGGTTTCAAAAACAAGAAAGAGGGAGATTGTACAGGCAAGACAAATTGCAATGTATATGTGCAGAAACTTCACCAAGATATCTCTTGCTGCAATTGGTCAGCAGATTGGAGGAAAAGACCATGCAACAGTTGTCCATTCTTGTAATATTGTTTCTGACCTTATTGAAACAAACAAGAGTTTCAAACAGTACGTTATAGATATTGAGAATAAATTGAAAATGTAATAGTTTAAAGGTGTAGTTAAAATTAGCCGGCTCTTTGAGTCGGCTTTTTTTGTCCTTTGCTTATTTTATCCTAAATTTGGAATATATTTAAAATGGTATATTATGAAAACACAACAGATTCTTGATATTTTTAAAGAAATTCTAAAAGTCCCTAGAGAGAGCGGACATGAAGAGCAGATAATTGCATGGTTGCAGAATTTTGCAGCTGAGCATAATCTGGAGTGCAAAACAGATGCTGCAGGTAATGTCCTTATTGTAAGAGAGGCATCCAAAGGAAAGGAGAATGCCCCTACAGTTGTTCTGCAAAGCCATTCAGATATGGTTTGTGAGAAGAATGCCGGTGTTGTTCATGATTTTACAAAAGATCCTATCAAGGCAGTTGAAGAAGATGGTTGGCTGATAGCAAAAGATACAACCCTAGGTGCTGATTGTGGAATTGGTATGGCAGCACAATTGGCGGCACTTATAGATAAAGATATTCAGGTGGGCAGAATAGAGGCATTGTTTACAGTAAGTGAAGAGACTGGTTTGGATGGAGCTATGGCTCTGGAGAAAGATTTTATATCGGGGAATATACTTATTAATCTTGATTCTGAGGATGAGGGAGAGCTGTTTATCGGGTGTGCCGGTGGTATAGATACAACTGCCAAGTTTAAATATTCTACATATCCTGCAACCAAGGATTTTGTAAAATGTGAGTTCAAGATTTATGGCGCACAAGGTGGACACAGTGGAGATGATATTGACAAAAACAGAGCTAATGCAAACAAAATTCTGGCAAGATTCCTATACAGAGTTTTGGCTAAACATGATATTGAGCTTTATGAGATTGATGGTGGTAACAAGAGAAATGCCATTGCAAGAGAAGCTTATGCAGTTATTGGATTTGCAAAGAGAGACAAAAATAAAATCCTTAAGATATTCAATACTGTAATAGAGGAGGTTAAGGATGAGTATAAAGTGAGTGATCCAGGAGTTGATGGGGCTGTAGGTGAGGTTGGTATTCACGATATAAAAGAGGACAAATATATAGGGGTACCTAAAAAAGCTATAGATAAAAATACTGCAGCATCGTTGATATATGCAATGTATTGTGCTCCTCATGGTGTTTTGGCTATGAGTAATGATGTTAAAGGTTTGGTTGAAACTTCTACCAACCTTGCATCTGTAAAGATGATTCCTGGTAATATAATAAGAATTGGTACAAGTCAGAGAAGTGCAATCAACAGTTGCAGACAATTTGCAGCAGAGATGGTAGAGGCCTGTTTTGAAATGGCTGGCGCAGTTGTTACCCACGAAAGCGAGTATCCAGGATGGAAACCGAATGTTGATTCGCAAATTCTTGAAATTTCAAAAGCTGCGTACAAGAAACTCTTTGGAGTGGATCCTGTTGTAAGAGCAATTCATGCAGGTTTGGAGTGCGGTTTGTTCCTTGATAAATTCCCTCAGCTTGATATGATATCATTTGGCCCAACTCTAAGAGGTGTGCATGCACCTGGTGAAAGATTGGATCTGGCAAGTGTAGATAAATTTACTGATGCAGCGGTGAGAAATCAGCTTCGACATTGTAATAGAGAAATCAAAAAAG
>CALCUQ010000448.1 GCA_937906795.1 uncultured Bacteroidales bacterium
TGAATATGAGGGGAGAAAAGGTGCGCCATCATCAATATCATTCTTGAATCCATACATCAGCCTGTACTTGGAATCATGCAACAGGGCTGTTGCCCTTTTTTCTCTCTTGTCAAATACAATTTTGGCTGAAGATGATTTTTCAGGAACAACTATATTTTTGAAATAATCTGCGAACAGCGATGTGGGGAATGATACAGGAATCATAATAAAACTCTCTGTTTCAAATATGAAATTTCCATTAGGCAAATTCCCCTTCCAATTGTCCCAGCATAAAGACAACAGCGGTTTCTTAACATTTTCCTGAACAGCAAACAGAGTATCCACCGCTGCATTTACAAGGCGCAGGGAATCACCAAAGGAATATATAAAGTTCCGCTGTCTCGTTTGAATACTTCTACCTCCCATATCCAAAGAGGTTACAGATGTATTTCCTGCTTCAATTTCATGCAATTCACGCCCCAAAGAGTCTGTAACTACAATTTTCTGCAACACCTCATTATTTTCTCCAATATATCCCAAAAGAAAAGCATACCTGTTGTCATTGAGGCACTCAAGATCGTCTATCCTTGATTCTGATATAATTTCTCCCACTGCCCCATTATCATCATATATAACCGTTTTATTATGACCTGCTACAAAAATTCTGTTTCTACCGCCAACTCCTTTTACGTCACGCACAATGCCATAATGCTCCAGAAAAGTGTACTCTCCAGGGCCCCTTCCCCTCTTGCCAATTCTTCCTATATACTTTCCGTCTGCACTGAATCTGGCAACATCATTTGAATGACCAATGGCCGACACATAGAAATTCAATCCGCCTGATTTGACACTGTTTGCCATAATAACAGATTCCGCATTGGTTTCCAGCGGTATATACTCAATATCAGACGCATACTTGCTCAGATTAATGGTTTCGCCCGATTTCAGGAGTTCATTCACCGAGATTACCGGCAACACCTCCCTGCAATCCCTTTGGCTGCAGGCAACCAGCAAAAACAGGATTGCTGCTATAAAAACTTTCTTCATGACATTATAAAAAAGGAGAAAGGGTGTAGGTTGAATATACACACAATACACAACTCACACCCTCTTAATAAATTCTTTCAAAAAGAGATCAACACACAACCACGCACTATACGGTCATGATCTCTTTCTCTTTTGCTGCAATGATCTCATCAATCTTCTTGTTGAAACCGTCAGTCTCTTTCTGGATTGTAGCCTCAGCATCTTTGCAAACATCCTCAGGAAGACCATCTTTCTGATACTTCTTATGAGCGTCTACAACATCACGACGTGCATTACGAATACTTACTTTTGCATTCTCACCAGCAGCCTTCGCCTGTTTTACAAGCTCTTTTCTGCGCTCCTCAGTAAGTGCAGGAATATTGATTCTGATCTGCTCTCCGTTATTCTGTGGAGTAAAACCAAGATTTGCATCCATGATAGCCTTCTCAATGGCTGCAATAAGTTTTTTCTCCCATGGTTGGATAAGAATTGTCTTTGCATCCGGAGTTGTCACACTTGCCACCTGAGGAACAGGTGTTGGAGAACCGTAGTAGTCAACAACAACTGAATTGAATACAGATGGATTAGCTTTTCCAGCTCTGAAATTTCTCAACTCTTCTTCCAAATGTGCTAAAGCCTTAGCCATTTTCTCTTTTGCCTGAGCAATACAATCTTTTGAAACACTTATATCCATAATATCTAAATTTTAATTTTTAATTCTATTAATTGTGGACGAGGGTACCAATCATCTCTCCTGAAAGCAATTTCTGCAGATTACCCGCTGTATCCATATCAAATACCATTATAGGGCACCTGTTCTCCTTGCATAGTGTGAATGCAGTGAGATCCATTATCTTAAG
>CALCUQ010000449.1 GCA_937906795.1 uncultured Bacteroidales bacterium
GAGTGCAGATGATGGTTCATCGAGGATAATAAGGTTTGCGTTTTTGTAAAATACTCTTGCAAAGTTGCTTGAGAGTCGGCCATACTCATAGAGGTCTGCTCTCCATTCAAAACAGCTTTAACAGCCTTTGCAAACTCATCAATGTTCAAATCTTTTACACCACTTGCCAAAATACTGTTGGCAATGTTCATTCCTAATGCATAACTTACTTTTTCCATCTTTTTTATATTAAATTTTACACTCAATAATATCTTTAATATCAGTTGTAAAGTTTTTACTCAAATTCTCCCTCTTCATCACCCATTTATCTTCATCCCTACTCTCCCCTAACCCTCCTTGAACTGCTATTTTTAAAGTATCCCTGCCATACTTTGCATTAACACTGTCCAGCACTTTGTTCAGCTGGTTTACTTTACCAAAATCTGAATGATAAAACAGATTCTGCTGCACAGAGTCACTCCCGGAAATCTCCGTTACAATTACCCCAGCCTTCTTATATAAATACCCCTCTTTGTATATTGTATTTAACCCTTTAAGAGCCTCATTTACCAATTCCAGCGTACCATTTGATGCTTCTGGAAGCCTCAAAGTTATACTATTATAATATTTTGGCAAATCATCTCTAAAGAAATTTGTTAGCAGATATACCGTTATACACTGAGCAACAGAGTTTTGCTGCCTTAATTTAGCTGCACAGGCACTTGCAAAAGAAGATATCGCCTCTTTTAGAGCATCTATGGAATCAACCATTTGACCAAAACTACGGCTTGTTGTAATGGATTTCTTATCTACAATGTGGTCAAGTTTATTTACACTCACCCCTTGTAGCTCAAGTTGCGTTCTCTCTCCTACTACACCCATTTTGCTTCTCACCCAATGATTGCTCAAAGTCACAAAATCATAAGCTGTTCTAACCCCTTCACTCTTGAGCATTTTTGCATATCTGCGTCCAATACCCCAAACATCCTCTATAGCGGTTAAAGAGAGTGCTTTGTTGAGCTTCTGCGGAGTATCAATAATGCAATAACCGTTATATCCTTTGTATTTCTTTGCAAACCTGTTTGCCACTTTTGCCAATGTCTTGGTTTCGCCTATTCCCACACAAACAGGGATTCCTGTATACCTTTTTACCTTGTAAACAATCTCTTGTGCCTTTTGAGCCAACTGCTCAACTGTAAATCCCTTAAACTCCACAAATGACTCATCAATAGAATAAATTTCAAGATTTGGAACCAGCTCTTCAAGCACATTCATAACCCTGCGGCTCATATCCCCATACAAAATGTAATTGCTGGAAAAGGCCACAACCTCATTTTTATTCCATTGTTTTGAGGCCTCGCTGCTCGAGACCACTTTAAGTCCCATTTCGCTTGCAAGCTTGAACGCAGGAGTACCCATCTTTATTCCTATATCCTTGGCTTGCTGGCTACGAGAAACCACACAACCGTCATTATTGGAAAGCACAACAACAGCCCTATCCTCCATTGCAGGATTAAAGACTCTCTCACATGAGACAAAAAAATTGTTGCAATCTATAACGGCAAACATGCTATACGGCTATTTTCTATGAGATCTTATTGAATAGGTAACTATTCCCCAAATTAGGAAAGTGTTGTCGGGAGTAACAATAATTGGCTTATACTCTTTATTTTGGGGCATAAGCCATATTTCTTTCAACAGGCCATGCTCTTTTACAAAATGAACTCTTTTTAGGGTAAACTCCCCATCTATAAAACAAACTGCAATAGCATCCTGATACAGCTCGACAGATTTGTCTATAACCAAAATATCTCCATCATATATCCCGGCATCAACCATAGATTCCCCTTTTGCCCTTCCAAAGAATGTACTCGCAGGATTTTTTATAAGCTCCCTGTTCAAATCTATGATATTTTCTGAATAATCTTGCGCCGGACTTGGAAAACCAGCTTTAATTTCGGGTAATTCTACCATATTTCAAATAAAATTTCTCTTGTATTAAAAGTTTGGCACGCACTTTGCAAAATTAAAAAGTGTTTCATAGGTTAATTTTTAGGTTAAAAAAGCATCTGTTTTCCAGCACCAAGGAACAGATGCTTTTTTTATTGTCCCATTTTAAAATTCAAATCACTAAATTTGTACCAACATTACAAATGTACAAAATTTACAGATACCGCTATGAAGCATATAGACAGAAAAGGATCGTATTCAGTTAAAGTAGATGCACTGGAAAAATATTACGGAAGTTCAGATTTGATTCCCCTTTGGGTTGCCGATATGGATTTTGAAACTCCCCTATGCATTAAAGAAGCACTGCAGAGTGT
>CALCUQ010000450.1 GCA_937906795.1 uncultured Bacteroidales bacterium
TGAATTTGAGCTGCTGGTAGCGATAGTGGTCACTGCTGTGGTTCTCAATGTCAGTAATGCCGTATCCTTCGGGGTTAGGAAAATGGGCCACGCTTGCATTGGCGCTGATTGTAAATTTCCCAAGTTGGGCATTTATGTAACCGTTTCCGCTTACAGCCCCAAGTGTACTTGCCTGTGTCCCCAGTGAACCGCTATAACCAGATTTTAGCCTTCTGGCCATAACAATATTGATAATTCCACCAATCCCTTCCGCATCATATTTGACAGGAGGATTGGTTATGACCTGTATTTCTTTGATTGAAGAGGCCGGAACCGTTTTTATAAGTTGCTCAAAATTCTTGGCAAGCATTCCGGTAGGCCTGCCGTTTACAAGAACCTTGTAGTCTGGTGAACCGTTGAGCAGAACTTTCTCTTCACCGTTGATGCTGAGCATAGGTACGTTGCGGAGGATATCTATAAGGTTGCCACTTTCTGCCTGTGGGTCAGCCTGTACGTTGTAAGTGAGTTTGTCTGCATCAGTGGTGATAAGTTCCTGTCGGGATACAACAATCACCTCTTTAAGGTTCTGGATGGTTCCAAGGGAATCCGGTTTTGCTGTTTCAGGTTCCTGGGCCCTTGCTGAAAGGGAGATGACCAATGCTGTTGCTGTAATGATGAATGTCTTTGTATACATTGTTTTTCCGTAAGTTTTATGTTGCAAAACTATCGGGAAAAAGTTTTACAAGACACGGTGCCATATATAATTATTATCTGGTATCTGGTTGATATTAAGGAGTATATAAGAAAAGAGACGTTGTAAAAGAATGAAAAGTTTTACATCAGCGTTCCTGCTCAAGAAGAAGGTCCCTAAGGTATATGCCAATGTTGGTGTCATGCTCGGTAAGACCAAGTTTATGGCGGATTTCGTGGCTTATGATATAGTGGCGCTTTTTCTGGATATATTCTCCAATGTCCTTACCTTTCAGACCAAGGGTATAGAGGCAGCAATATCCTATTTCCCATTCTGTGAGTCCTTTCTCTTTAAGGATGGCAATAAACTTTGGATGGTTCTCCTCAAATACAATCTTGGTGGAACAGAGGAATTCTTCCCTGTCTGCCATCAGCACTTCAATTTCTTCTTCAGATGTGCGGTAAAGTTTCTCATCAGAGGAAATGCGGGAGGCTAGTACTTTGTCAAGAACAGAAAGACGTTGGCGGATAACAGCCATTGCCTGCTCGTTGGGACGCTGCTTGAGTTTTAACACTATATGACGGATAATCAGCGTCAATATAAAAAGAAGGACCAGAGAAAGGATGATCATTTCACGGATACGGTTCTCTTTCTCAATGAGTGTCATCTTGTCCATATAGCGCTCCTCAATTATGCGGGAATTCTGTATCTTCAGGGTATCTGAAGGG
>CALCUQ010000451.1 GCA_937906795.1 uncultured Bacteroidales bacterium
ATCAGAATTACAAAGAATATGTATCTCCCTATCATCAGTATTTACAAATCTTTTCCATAAAAACTCATCTTCAATACCAGTAATAGGATGACTTTGATAATAATACTCATCAACAAAAACTGTAACACTAATTTTAGGAAGTACTTTATCTGCATCATTTGACATATCTGCACTTTGGTGATCAAAATCGCTCAATGTTGGATCATTAAGCCACAGCTTCACCTGTTGTTTCATATAGGAAACCAATTGAGTAATATCCATGATACCATCATTATGATAACCAGCAAGTCCATCTGAATAAGTACCATCTGCATTTACTGCTGATTCTTTGTTATCGGAAGCTGTTCTCCAAATAGTACCAGTGCTTGCAAACTCTCTATTGGTATACATTCTTCTTTGATCTGAATAATAGTTACCACTACCATCTTTTTTGTTCAACCTAAAATGTGTCCACTTATAATCCAAATGATTGACAATTTCAATATCACCTTCTTTAATAGGTTGTCCCACTGAAAAAGGTGTTCTTACCTCCCAAGTCATTTTATCAACAACACAATGCTCCGCATCAATTTTTCCTCCCTCAAAGAAATTTATCAAATGAAAATCCAAAGTTTTAGAGACATAATGTGCATCACAAATAGCAATATCCTCTTTAGCAATAACTATAGAACCGGTTGCCCCAGGTTGATTCTCCTGAAACTCATTGCC
Organism: uncultured Bacteroidales bacterium; assembly: GCA_937906795.1. Lineage (GTDB taxonomy): Bacteria > Bacteroidota > Bacteroidia > Bacteroidales > UBA932 > Egerieousia. The sequence continues at coordinate 709 of CALCUQ010000451.1, forward strand.
AGGTTTGCTTGTCTCAACTTCCACTCTAATATTATTGACCGAATTTACAGTTACAGTATATGTATATGAGGTATTTCTCAAAGTATTATAATCTGCAATATTTCCATAAGAATCCTGAGTATCTCCATGTCCAGAAGGATCAATAGTTGCACTCCAATCACCAAGATGAATCAAATACTGCACCTCTCCTCCTAAAATTTGGCCTGCATCATCATTTACAAGTTTCATTTCAACATAACCTGTAACCAGAACATAAGTTGAAAAATCGTTTGCATTCTCAAAAATTCTCATTTCTTTTGTTACAGGTACACCATCAACAGAATAATTTACTGTACACGTTTCATTTTCACCAGAAGCTGATTTTACTTGCTTACTCCTTTCCTGATACTTACTGAAAGTGGAATTTTTAGGAGTCTGTCTATTTTCAAGCATATAGAAAGCAAACTCACCTGTATACCCATCTGGAAAAGATTCAAAGTTCACAAAACCCGTATCAAAGAAATTGCCTGCATGTGATGAATAATTCGATGGAGTTTCATCTGGAATTACTACTCCATGATCACTGACACTCTCCATAATATATGCAGTTCTAGGAACATTAACAACCTTCCACTGTCGTGGTTCAAACTTTGTAATTGTTTGTCCTGACTCATCTGGTCTGTTTCCGGTCTTAAAAATGAACTTTACCTTAGAATCAAGTCTCTTAAGATGTAATGGAAAGTTTGCAGATGTCACAGAACCCTCATTAATAGTTACATCTTCTGCTTTTCCAGACATTGCAAATGTTGTATTACGCATAACAATTGCCTGATTCATATACACATTAAAGTTCAAAAGATCTGATTCTGTATGAATATTATTTGCTAAAAGATCTGATGAAATTTTAACCATATCAGCGTCAAGGTTGGCTAAAACATACATTTTAAGTCCACTTCCCGCAGGGGCTTTTACCTTTACTGTACCAGTAGTTTTACCAGCATCTGATGTAGCATTATTAACAAACCAACAATCTTCATTATAAGTAGAAGAATTTACATTTGCTTCCGAATGGTTATTTGAATCAAAGTATTTCCCATATATTTTGTTACCATTACCATCAAAAAGAAATATATACAGGTTAAAAATCTGACTCTCAGTTGTAATAGTTTGATGAGCCTTTGTTTCTACCTTTACATAATCAGACGCTCCAAAATTTACTTTAAGCAAACCTTCTCCTCCCGACAATCCACTGCATAAAGGATTTTCCTCCCTTTCACATGATATTATGGAAAAAGCAATAAAAAATAAATATATAATTACACCAATCTTTTTCATATATAACTATTTAGTCAAATGTAGTTTCATTAGTTACTGAAGACCAACCTTCCACTTCAAAATTGAATGTTCCAAGCTCTGAATTGTGAGTTACATTTACTGTTAAATTTATGTGCTCATTTCTGCATATATGCTCCAAGGGTTGAGGAGCTCCATATTTATCAATAAAATTCACAGGATAAGAACTAAAATAATCAACTTCTGGATCAACACCACTAAATTTCTTATATTGTGTTGTCACAGGCACTACTGTAACTTTACGCAAGTACCATAAATGTGTATTACCAGATGTCCCTGTAGCACCCAGAACACCATTTGAAGAAGAATTTATCTTTAAATAATATCTGCTAGAATACCTTGTATAACTAAAAGTTAAACCAGTACCACTTGTAGAAATTGTAAACTCTCTACCACTTCCATTATTAACTAAAGAAACAGTAGATGAATTCATATCCAATTGTTTGCCAGAACTGACATTTGTAATGCGGCCATCAGAATCAAATGTCCAGAGATATAAATCCAGCTTTGAGTAATTAAGGATTTCCATATCGCCTGTGAAATCTTTTATAACCAGCGCACTGCCACCTTCATTCACACCAAGATATTTAGTGTCAGAAGCTCTTGATCTTATCATAAATGTACTCTCATTATCATATACATTTGTATTGTCACCAACAATATAAGATCCACCTATATCACCATTTTGTAAAGTAAATGAAGGCTGCGGAGCATCTTTTGCAACAAATCCTCCAGAAAACTGAATCTTAAATTGGGTTCCTATAGCTGGAGTTGTTTCGTACAAATATGTATCATACGCAACACCAGAATTACCTGCAGTAATTTTTATAACTTCTGTTTCTTTAAGATCCGGGAATAACAAATCCTCTGAACCTGCAGGATTGCTATGATCATTTACAGGAAACAGGTATCCCATACTTTGATTTCTTTTACTCAAGCCAATGCTGCCTATATAAAGATCTTTGTCGGGGACCATATTCCTGAATGTTACGGTAAACCTTCCAACAGACCTAATCAAATGTGCTTGAATTGTGTTGACTCCTGCACTTATAGCAACATCCATAACAAGAGATGAAGGCACACCCTGGTTTTCTGTATATTCGGGAGCATGTCCAGATGTAATTACATCCATAGCTTTATTTTTAAAATTATCATCTATAGCTCCGGTTGTATATGAATCCAAGCCTTGATAATTTGCCACAATATACAACTTATGCTCACCCCTTGGTATAGAATTGATTGTTACTGTAGAACTTGTAGCATTGGGTGTCGTAAAACTTACTTCCTCAATATTTCCCACTCCATCTACAAGCCACACTCTCAAAGTCTTGATTGTCCGGTCTGCCGGATCATCAATAACAGCTTTAGAGCCGGCATATTGTTGTTGTTGCGCTATTTTAATGACAAGTGAGCCTTTGCCATCCTCTTCTGTATTAGGAAGTTCCTCCCTACTACAGCCCATGAGCATGACAAGTGACATAAGTATTGAAAATGTAAATAATCTCTTAAGCATCATAAATTAATATCTATGTTTGAATCAACACCTTTCCAGTCTTCTATATCCACTTTGAGTGAAAGACTTGCACCTTTAATTATTACTGTATATGTATATAATTTTCCTGGTTCCAAAACAACAGGTGGAATAGTTGCGTGATGCAATGCACTACCTCCTTTATTTGTAGTAAAATTGAGAGATGTACCATCTGCAACAATACTTTGCGGAACAAGAAACACTACTCCATCATTATCAAAAACTGTTGCCGGAGTGGTTTTATTGAATAATTTGCTGCCAGACCACTCAAAAAGCTTTGTTTCATTATCTGTATATATTGGAATCCACCTAAAATCAGATAATGTTGCATTTGTTCCATCCTCTCCATACATAAGTGTTCCTACAATTGTAAGCCCCTTAAGATAAAAAGAAGTTAAATAATCATCATTTTCTACAGATTCATGAAATTTGACATTAAATTTCAATGCACTAAGTACATGCTTAAAGTTCATTTCAACAGTTCCAACACCTTCTTCCACTGGATATCTTTCCACATATGCCACTTGCAAATCATAATTCTGTACTCCCGATGAATATGACAAAGAAATCAGGTTTGCATCAGAACCGGAATTCAACAAATCATCTGCTATAATATCTTCATAAGGCCAAAATGCTCTAAATCTGTAATAATTGGATCTTACCCACTTTGCCAAAGGGGAATACTCCCATTCTGCGCCATTATATGTAACTTTCTGTGAAGCTGCAGTTTCAAAAACAGGTTCTGTAAAATTTGAATTTGTACCAGACCTTAATCCATAAACACCAAAAGACTTGCCCCTAAGTTCCGAATCAGTATCTACCAAAGAAGAACCGGCTTTTACAACTTCATCCACCTTGTCATTTCCTCCAGCAAAACTTATTAATGTATCCTGCGAAAACTCCTCCTTTGAGCATCCCGCAACAATAGGCAATAAAGCCAATAAAATATATATGGATATCCTCTTCATGTATTTATTTCTTTGGATTAAGAACTACAACATTTTCTGGTGTTACTTTTATAGTGTACGTATGTCTCTTGCCTGTTGATGGAATAACAATATCCGTCATATCCAACTCAACCTCCCTGTCAATAGATGACAAAGTACCTTCAACATTATAACTGTAAGAAATTACAGGTTTAATGGATTGAGGTATAATCAAAAAATCCTCACCTTATCAGGCGGAGGAGGGCTGTCTTTCGCTTGAGGGCACCCGCATGACCAAGCGCTGGAAGTCGAGGATGTCAAGCATCGGCAGAATTGCCTTCTTGTCGCTTTTCAGAACAATATCATTTTCATCCTTAAGTCCATACCATGCTGGTGATGGATTCTGATTAAAACTTCCAGAAGTACAAACCTGTTTAAGAACAAGTCTTGTAAGATTTATTGTAACATTACTGGGCGAAACAGAATATATCTGAAATGCCATCTTGCTCATAGGACTCCTGAAAACCAACTGCACAGGAGTGTCAATTTCTGGTTTTGACATATCTGTAACAGGATCTGCATATAAAAAATTATAATCTTTATATGAGTTAAAATCAACAAATTCTACCCCATTGTCTTTAGAAAATGAAGCCCCAGATGTAGAAGGAGAGAATGCAAAAAAGTTCATTTTATAAGTTTCAGATGGCCACATATGCTGTTGTATAGTGTACCAGAATCCATTGTAAAACTTTACTTGCAAATCATCAAAAACCACCTCTGCATTTTCACCCTTACCCAACCATGTTTCATTAACTGGGAGTTTATACCCCCATACACTAAATGGAATATCATTGGGATATACGATACTATGTGAATCTGATTTTGTATTGTTGCCAATAACTGCACTAAAGAAGATATTACATTGAGGATTGTAATCTTCTTCCTTACTGATACAAGAAGTAGCTATAAAAAGCAACAATATAGAAATCAATATATATATATATCCCTTATCCATCAAATACCTACATTAATATCACCGCCATTGATACTCTCCCAATCGGTAGGACTACCATTGAACGTTATATATTCATCTTTTGTACTTATAGAGATTCTGTAAACAATTTTTTTTCCTGCATCCCAGAAAGACAATAAAGGAGAATATAGTTCAACCTCTGCTGGTATTTGAGCAACTCCACCTTTATTATATCCAATAACAATCTTGGGCGGGTTAGCTCTTCCTGCAGCATTGGTAGGCTGTGGAATCATCATTGTTTCTTCAAATAATACTGCATCAACAGGCTTTGTAGGCGAACTCGTAAAATCATAATCCAATTGAATATTAGAAGAAACAGAGTTTGCATAATTACTTACGTTTGTCTGATTTGACCAGCCATTGGAAATAAAATCCCCTTGCGTATATATATTACTTAAAGTAAAGGATGTAATTTCAATCTTATCTGCATCTGCAATAGTTGTCCCTGTATGATCAGGCTCATTGGCATACGAAACAAGAAACTGTACTGTACACAATTTGTGTCTGAATAAAGTTGGTACACCTGTTGTATAGTATAATCCTGCAGCAAGATTGGCAGATAAATCTTTAGCAACATCAGCTATAAGGACATCCTTATTGTTGTCAAAATATCCAGGTGTAGATGCAACTTGAAAATTATCCAGACAAATTCCTTGTACCACATTACAACTGAATCCTGGCAAATCCTTAATTGAGTAAGGTGCATATGAAAAGAAAGTAAGAGAACTGCCATCTGTAGGCCAGAAGTAAAGAGAGGAACTTCTCCATACTCCACTTACTTTTGAAATTTGAGCATTATTTATATATACTGGAATACCTGCATCATTCTTGTTTGCATCGTATGATTTCCCCGCTTCAAACTTATATGCAAAAGTTCCAAAAGTTCCAGAATATTCAGAAAAATTTGCTTTAGTTGCTGTATTTTGTTTTACCGGAGCAAGATTATACCATATTTCACATAACTGAGGTTCACTCTTCTCATTAGCGACACAAGAAGAAAGCATCAGCGCAATAACGGATACCACAAATAATAATATGTTTCTTTTAAAACTCATCTTGATCCAGAATTAAATAGTACCCAAGGGCAGTTTCACCCACCCTTAGGTTAAAATGTAATTTTATAAATTCCAATCACCTGTATCAGGAGTCCAATCCGCAACTGCAGGATCCCATAGGATTTCGTTCAAACCTAAGGTGATTGTTAGCATATACTTCTTACCAGAAACCCATGATGAACCAAATACATCTGAAAGTTTCTTGGTTACAGTTACTGTTTCTGTAACAGGTGATCCAGTAAATGAAGTAGTTACAGTATAAACAATTTTAATCAATTCTGAATCAACAAATGTATGAGGTAAAACAATGCTATAATCATCTGGAGTCAATGGAGTATAGGTTTCTGGAGCAATATTTAGACCAGTAATTTTTGTTGGAGAGGCTGGAGTATATACATCTAAATCCTTAATTTCAGCTGGAGAATTTTGTACCCAAGTACCTGCTGTTGGAAGTGCTGTATTTACACCTTGAGTATATTTTCCTTTAACAGAATTTGCAATCAAAGAGATATATTTTACATGAAATTCAACATCTGCATATTCTGCTGCTCTATTTGCCCTGATATCCAAACTTGAAAGCACGTGATAAAATAGCGTTGGGACGCCTTCAGTAACTCCATCATGTAGATATGCACCACCATTTGTTTTCTTATCAGCAGCAATTTGTGCCACCATCATATCCTTGTTTTTATGTACAGAAATATCATAATTGTCAAAAACAATACCTGCATCATTGAAACAATCACCAATTTCTTTATCTGGATCAGCTGTTCCATCTGTCCATGCAAAGAAAGTTAATGAACTATTTTCATCTTTTGGCCAAAAATAGGGTTTAACAGCTTTCCATTGATTAGTTTGATAACTTATCAAAGCTTCATCAATATACAGTACTGAAGATGCTGAGTTAGTAGCCCATGTTTGACCATTTGTCAATAAATATGCAAATGAATAGAACTTGTTTGATGTACCAAATGATTCTGATTTTGTTAACGGAGCAGTAAGGTATGTTATCTCCTTTGGTCCATCATTCTTAGGTGTTACATCATTTTTTGTACAAC
>CALCUQ010000452.1 GCA_937906795.1 uncultured Bacteroidales bacterium
ACAAGATTTCTGTCTCCATAACCATTGTCTACTCTGGCTACGGCAGGCCAGAATTTGTTGTCTCTGATCCAGTCTAATGGATATGCCGCAACTGTGCGGCTGTATGGGTGATTCCACTCATCTGAACAAACCTCTTCTGCGGTATGAGGAGCATTGCATACAGGATTGTCTTTAGCGTCCCACTCTCCTGCTTTAATCTTTTCGCACTCTATCTTAATTTGTTTCATAGCCTCAATAAATCTGTCCATTTCTGCTTTAGGCTCAGATTCTGTAGGCTCAACCATTAGAGTCTCATGAACAGGGAATGAAAGGGTTGGTGCATGGAATCCGTAATCCATAAGGCGTTTTGCCAAATCTGTAGCATCTACACCGTATTCTGCTTTAAAGTGTTGGCAATCAATGATGCACTCATGAGCTACGCGTCCTGTTGCTCCAGAATATAGAGTTTTGAATTCAGGCTCAAACTGTTTGGCCATATAGTTGGCATTAAGGATAGCAACTTGAGTTACTTTCTTTAAGCCGTCTGCTCCCAACAATTTAATGTATGCGTGGGTGATAGGAAGCAGTAGAGGATTACCATATGCGGCAGCACTAACAGCCTCAACACCTTTTCCTCCACATTCGCTGTCAAGTGGATGTCCAGGAAGATATGGAGCAAGTGCTTTTGTACAGCAGATAGGACCAACACCAGGGCCACCGCCACCATGAGGCATTGCAAATGATTTATGGAGATTCAAGTGGCAAACGTCTGCACCAATGAATCCAGGATTTGTTAGGCCAACCTGAGCATTCATATTTGCACCATCCATATATACCAAGCCTCCATTTTGATGGATGATATCACAAATCTCTTTAATTTTTACCTCAAATACACCATGTGTCGACGGATAAGTTATCATCAATCCGGCCAAGTTCTCTTTATTGGCAACAGCCTTCTCACGCAACTCATCCACATTGATGTTACCATTCTCATCACAACCTACAAGTACAATTGAGAATCCGGCCATAGCCGCACTTGCAGGGTTTGTACCATGAGCAGAAGTAGGGATGATCATGATATTTCTGTTTGCACCGCCATTTGCATTATGGAAGCCTTTGATTGTCATAAGGCCTGCATACTCGCCTGCTGCACCTGAGTTAGGCTGCAATGAACATGCGTCGAATCCTGTAATTACTGCCAAATCATTCTCCAACTCTTTAATGAGCTGCATGTAGCCCTGAACCTGATCTTTTGGTGCAAATGGGTGGATATTGCCAAGTTCGCTCCAGCTTAGAGGCAACATCTCAACAGCGGCGTT
>CALCUQ010000453.1 GCA_937906795.1 uncultured Bacteroidales bacterium
TTATACATTTGTATTCTATATCAGCATTTGTTTTAAACCTATTGCCATCTATGAGCAGTAGGTCGGGTGTTATCGAGAGGTTTTCTATCGCCTTATTCATAGCCAAAAACGAGGCGTTTAAAATATTTATCTTATCTATTTCTGCTGGAGTTATTTCAGTTACGGCCCAGGCAAGTGCCTCCTTTTCAATTATTGGACGCAATTTTTCCCTTTGCTTTGCGGTAAGTTGTTTGGAATCGTTAAGCAGTGGATGATAAAAATCTTTTGGCAGGATTACTGCTGCTGCAAAGACACCACCTGCAAGACATCCTCTTCCTGCCTCATCGCATCCTGCTTCAATTTCTGTTTCTGACAAATATGGTAACAAAGTGCTCATAATGGTTGCAAAAGTATAAAAAATTAAGCTTACAATTGCTCTTTGTAAACATTATAATCCCTTTAAGGTTGGATATTAGTCAAAAAATACTTAAATTTGAAAAATATATTCGTTTTGAAACATAAATAATTAAAAGATAAACACTTAAATATAATTCACGACAATGAAAACTTATAACACATCTAACGTGCGTAATGTCGTACTTTTGGGTAGTTCCAAATCTGGAAAGACTACTTTGGCGGAGACAATGATGTTTGAAGGTAAAGTTATTGAAAGAAGAGGAACAATTGAGGGTAAAAACACAATTAGTGACAATACTGAAATAGAGCAACTTTATCAAAGATCAATTTACTCAACTTTGCTATACACTGAGTTCCTGGATACAAAATTCAATATCATTGACACTCCGGGCTCTGATGACTTTGTTGGCGGTGTATATTCTGCTTTCTCTGTAGCTGAGAATGGTATCCTTCTTGTAAATGCAACTCAAGGTGTTGAGGTTGGTACTGAGATTTTTGCAAGACATGCTGTTAAAAATCAAAAACCTCTTATTATTGCGGTAAACCAATTGGATAGCGAGAAACAAGACTGGCAGGCTACAATTGATTCACTAAAACAAGCTTTTGGAAATAAAGTTGTCCTTGTTCAATATCCTGTTAATCCAGGTGCAAACTTTGATACATTCATTGATGTATTAAAGATGAAAATGTACAAATTCAAAGATGAGAACGGTACCAGAGAGTCTTTTGAGATTCCAGAAGACCAGAAAGAGATAGCTCAAATCCTTCACCAACAATTGGTAGAGATGTCTGCAGAGAATGATGAGGCTTTGATGGAGACATTCTTTGACAAAGGCGTTCTTACAGAGGATGAGATTAGAGCAGGTATGAAAGAGGGTATGATTAAAGGTGATATCCTTCCTGTATTCTGTTTGTCGGCTAAGAAAGATATTGGTGTTAAGAGAATTATGGAGTTCACTATTAATGCCGGTATTACTCCAGACAAATCTGATAACTTGCTAAAAGATGGTAATGAGGTAAAAGTTGATTCAAACGGCCCTACATCTGTATTTGTATACAAAACAGCACAAGAGCAACACTTGGGTGACGTTTCTTACTTTAAAGTAATGAGCGGTAAACTTACTGAGGGTATGGATTTGGTAAATCCTGAGACAGGTGCAAAAGAGAGATTTGCTCAAATTTATGCTGTTGCAGGTAAAAAGAAAGAGAAAGTATCTGAGGTAATGGCAGGTGATATTGCTTGTACTGTAAAACTTAAAACTGTTAAAACAGGCCAGACTCTATGTTCTCCAGGATGTGAGTATGTATTTGAGCCAACTCATTTCCCTGCACCTAAGTTCAGAACAGCAATCAAAGCTAAAGATGAGAAAGATGACGAGAAATTGGGTGAAATTCTTTCTAAAGCAAATGCAGAGGATCCTACAATTATTGTTGAGTACTCAAAAGAGTTTAAACAAACTATCCTTA
>CALCUQ010000454.1 GCA_937906795.1 uncultured Bacteroidales bacterium
CAGTTGGATGAATACTCGTCGGGACCGGCAGCACCACAGGGAACCGGGGTTGTTGCGGCAGAAGTCTCAAATTTGAGTGCTGCGGAGAAACTGCAACAGACAGCAGGAACTTCTCTTCCCGACAGTTATACTATTTGGATAAAGACCTCCACCAACTGGTACATAGCAGTGAAAGAGGGAAAACAGGGGGTATTCCTCAAACTGGCTCTAAAAGCCAACGGAGACATGAATTATATGCAGGGGAGCGGATTTTATGTAAAACCTCAGGGTGGCGGATATGCCAAATACACCTATACCAATGGGAAATGGGGTGCTGGTGCAAGTGTAAATGCCTCAGAGATTGGAGGGGTGTTGCAGGGAGGAGAAAATGATTACATAATTGTTCCCGGAGAGAATATGAGCAAAGATAGGGTGAAGCTGTTTGAAAAGAACGCCTATTTTGATGATTTGGACATTTCATTACCTTAAAACATACTGTTATGAAGAGATTTATATATGGCATTTGCATTATGTTGCTGTTGGGATTCTCTCCGGTAAGGGGGGCTGCCCAAAGTGCAGAGGTAATACGTATGATGGATTATATTGTGCTGGCAGAGCAGGCGGGGCTTAATGTGCAGAAATACCTGATGGAACTCTCAGACCAGCTGGCAATTATATCCGCTACAAATTATATGGATACAGAAATTCTGCAACAGGGAGAGGCTGCTGCAAGATTGTATGCCCATCCCCTTGTATGTATGAACTATGCTGCCTGCCTTATGAAACAGAGAAAATACGGCAGTGCATTGCATTACCTGGCAGTAGCCTGGCATCAGGACAAGCGTAACTATATGCTTGCCACCAATATTGCCCGTTGCCACTTTGAACTTGGTGACGACAAGCTTGCCGAGGCATTCTTGGACAGAGCTTTGCAACTTAATAAAGATTACGGTCTTGCCCTGCAGCTTAAAGCCACAATTCTGCTGAATAAAGGGGATATAGAGAGCCAGAACAAGGCTGTGGAATATGTTTTCAAAAGCGCATTGGACACCTGGAACCACGTGTCTGTAAGGCATTTCAATTCAATTGCAGCCATAATGGAGGATATGTATGACATATACAGAGATACATTGCAGTTGCCTAAGTATAATAACAGCATAGTAAAACTGACAACACCAATTGATGACTTTGTAGATCTGATTCCTCAGATCCAGCAGGCCGGGCAGACACAGAAACCAAATATTCAATTTGAGAAGTTTGTCTATCCTATTCACGACAGAAATTTGGAGTATCAGGAGCACTTGGTTATGGGGGTATTAAAAGGTGCATTTGCGGAATCTCCCGATTTTATTACAGCTGCCATAGGTGATGAGTATATGCAGAAAGCAATGAAACTTGCCTATCCTACCAAAAGTGATTATCCTGCAGAGTATTCAGGACTTGTAGGCGGAAATGGATATTTGCCGGATTCACGGGCATTCAATGTTACAGTTGTTGCTTATATGTACCATCAGATTAAGTTGCTTGAGGCAAGACACAATCTGAATACGAATGTGGATATACAAATGGAACCTATTGAAAATAGAGTTGGAATGGCTGTCGACGGAGTAGCAGAAAGGATGCATAATGACAAAAATTTGCATATAGGAAATCCATGGGCCATTAAGTCATACGGAGATGAATTATATGCTTTGGTAAAACAAGTTGTTACTCCTGCAGTACGCTATAGGATTGAGAGTTACGACCAATACATGAAGCCAGCACTGGAGAATTATCAGAAAGACATAAAGCAGGGATTATATTATATAACAAATAAGGATGCCCATAAATATTTGCAAACACGTTATGACTATGATGTTGTAAAATTATATGAAGATAATGAACTGATGTATTTCTCTGAAATGCAAAGATCTTTGAATTGGAGCCATTCTATGGCATCAGATGGAGAAGCAATGATAAATTATTTCAGTCAGAGACAGATTGAAACCAGAGATCAGAGATTTGAGGAGTGGAAAATCAATCAGGATTTGAAAGCTGCCGGAATGGAGGGAATTGGAGAGTACCCGGTTCCAAGTATCAATGCCCAGATAGGTGGATACAAGTTCAGCATTGGAGCAGACAAGATGGGACGCATCTATACA
>CALCUQ010000455.1 GCA_937906795.1 uncultured Bacteroidales bacterium
AGGTACAGATTTAACTGACTCTATGCAATATACTTCACGTCATATGCATAGTGCAAACTTCCTAAGACTTAAAACTCTTTCTTTAGGTTATACATTCCCTAAAGATTTGGTTAAGAAGATTGGCTTGGCAAATGCAAGAGTATACTTTAATGGTACTAACCTATTAACTTGGGCTGCTTATGATGAGGTTGATCCTGAGGTTAACACATACGGTACAAGAGGTTGGGAGACTCCTTACGGTAAGACTTATACATTTGGTCTAGAGTTTACATTCTAATAATTAAAAAGTTACGATAATGAAAAAATTAAATATTATTCTTTTAGCAGTCTTAGGAGTTTTTGCCCTTGCTTCTTGTGAAGATTTCCTAGACATGCAGCCTTCTAATCAAGCTGAATCAACAGAGGCTATTAAAACAGCTGCTGATGCTCAGATTATGATGAATGGTATTATGAGCAAGATGACAAGCTCATCTTTGTATGGTAGAAACATAACACTTTATGCAGATGCTAAAGGTGGTGATTTGACTATTTATTCTGCAGGTAGAGGTAATGATGGTTTGTATTCTTTTAACCACTCACCTTCAAGCGGCTCATATTCAGGTTTCTGGACTGTAGGTTACAATATTATTCTTCAATTGAACAACTTGTTGCATAATATTGAAGTTATTGAAAGTAATCCAGATAACATTGAGGATTTTGATAATTTAAAAGGTCAGGCTTATACACTAAGAGCTATGATTTATTTTGATCTTGTAAGATTATATGGTAAATCATACACTCAAGGTGATCCTAGCAAAGATTGGGGTGTTCCTAATATTGTTGAGGTTATTGATGCTTCTTCTCAACCGCTAAGAGCTACTGTAGCTGAGAACTATGCTCAAATTATTTCAGACCTTGAGACTGGTGCAGAAGTAATTTCAAAATCAAAATCTAGTGGATACATCAACTACTATGGTAATATGGGTATTCAAGCCAGAGTTTACTTGACAATGGGTAACAATTCTTTAGCTTTAGCTAGAGCAAAAGAGATTATCGACAGCCAAGTATATGAGCTTTATGAGAATGATGAGTGGGTTGACTCATGGTCAAAAGCTTATAGCTCAGAGTCTATTTTTGAGTTGGCAATGTTGCCTACAGAGAATGATTTAGGTACAGGTTCTCTTGGTGGTTATTATAGCCGTCAAGGTCACTATAGCAAATCAGTTCTAGGTTACTTTGGTGCTTCTGATTACTTTATTGCAAGATTGGCAGAGGATCCAGACGATGTAAGACATGGCATTATGTCTTTTGATGAGGAGAGTGAGTCTTATGATAAAGTTGCAAATGCTGGTAAAGGTGATAGAATGGGTTGCTGTTACAAATATTTAGGTGGTGTTGATATGCCAGGTGATGATCCTGAGAAAGGTTCAGCTACTTCTTGTAACATTAAACTTATCCGTTTGTCTGAGTTCTATCTAATCGCTGCTGAGGCTGCTTTGGCAACTGGTGATAAAGCTGGTGCTGCAGATTACCTAAATGAGATTAGAAAACGTTCTCCAAACTTGACTCCAGCAGATCAGACTACTATTACTCTTGATATGATTCTTGATGAGAAATCTAAAGAGTTGTTTGGCGAGGGTCAAAGATATTGGGATATGATGAGACTTGGTAGAACAATTGAGTTCAATGATGAGATTAATGGTGCAGGTATTGCTCACAGAGAAAAAATTATTGATACCAAGACATTCTACAAATGTATTCTTCCAATATTTGAGGATGAGATCAATGCTAACCCTGAGATTGGTAAACAACAAAATCCTGGTTACAAATAGGATATTTAATAAGATTTTTTGGAGAGCCGGCAATTAGCTGGCTCTCTTTTTTTGTATTTTTTTTGTATCTTGTGAATGCGAAACAAATATAAATAAAACATATATGGAAAATAAGGTTTATAATCAATTCAACACGCCTATGGGAGAACTTAAGGTTGCTCATCTGGCACATGGTTCTTTGCACTTTATATGGAATGGTAAAAATATTTACCTGGATCCTTATAATGATGTGTATGATTATACTGGAATGCCAAAGGCCGATCTTGTTTTTATAACACATGCACATACTGATCACTATTGTTGTGCGGCTCTGGAGAAGATTACAACGCCAAATACTGAGTTTATTGTAAGTAAAGGTGTAAAAGTATGCTTTGATAATGTGTTGTCTAAAATGGATATTAATGTTGACGATAACCCATTAAATGTAGATCCTTCTACTAACCTTGACAATTTGTTTGAAGATTATGATTTTGCAAAAGGTTGTAAGGTTACTACATTGTGCAATGGTGACAAATGTGAGTATGAGGGGTTAAAAATTGTGGCAACTCCGGCCTATAATCTTGAGCAAAGAAGAGATAACGGGAAACCATTCCATTTAAAAGGAGAAGGAAATGGATACAGAATAGATTTTGGTGGATTTGTTGTATTTGTTGCCGGAGATACCGAGCTGACAGTTGACCTGGTTTCCAACAAAGGAATAGATGTAGCATTTCTACCAAAGAATCTTCCATATACTTTGTCGGATGATGCATTTGTACATGCTGCAAACTTTATAAAACCTACTTATTTAATCCCGATACACTATTTTGAGATAGATCCTCATTATTTGAGAAAATTGCTTGATAAGAGGATTACATTGATAGTGGATGGAATCCAATATCATTATTAAAATTACAATAAAAATATAGGGGCAACGATTAAAACCGTTGCCCCATATTTATTCCGCTAAAGCGGATTTGAATTACTCAGCAATACCTGCAAGGCGTTTGTAAGAAGCTAAACGAAGTTTAGCAAACTCCTCTGTTAGGTTGAATAACTCTTGAGCCTCAGCAGGGAAAGTCTTAAGCAATGAAGCATATCTAACCTCACCTTTAATGAAGTCTTGGAATTTGCTCCAATCTGGCTCTTTGCTATCTAGTGTAAACGGATTCTTACCTTGCTCAGCA
>CALCUQ010000456.1 GCA_937906795.1 uncultured Bacteroidales bacterium
AAGTGACTTGCGCCACCCAATCTATCAATAATAAATAGAGCATAACGAATATCTAAAGAGATATTTCTACAGATATCTGCATCATAGATAACATCACTCATTGTACCCTCCCAGACACGGTCAAAATTGATACCTATCAATCTTCCCTCTGCATCTATTACTGGAGATCCGGAGTTACCACCTGATGTGTGATTTGTAGCAATAAAACATACCGGAACACTTCCCTCTGCATCTGAAACCCATTTTCCATAATCTTTAGATGCATAAATATCACGCAACGCTTGTGGTATGTCATAATCGAATATTTCAGGATTATCCTTTTGCATAATACCCTCTATTGTAGATGATGGCTTATAATAGACACCATCAGCCGGAGAATATCCACGGATTTTACCATATGCAATTCTCAATGTTGAGTTTGCATCTGGGTAGAATACTTTATCTTCACAGAATTCCATCTGACCTCTCATATATGCTCTGTAAAGAAGTTGCAACTGACTCTCATAGTCTCTGATAACAGATAGTACCTCCTGACTATTATATTTAGCCATTTCAGATGAGAACTGACAAGCAGGATCTGCTTCCAAGGAGTCAGAAGCAAAGAGTGATTGTGCTGACTCAGGAGTGAGTAGAGCTGAATTCTCAAATATGTAATCTACCCAAGCTTTAGGTGAGCCGAATTTGGCTATATTATTCTTATAATACTGTGGTTTGAAATCTGCTGGAACATTCTTATCATACTCACTTAAAAGAGCTATAAAACTCTCATAATCAATAGGTTGATAATAATTCTTGAAGAAATTTTCAATGATTGGTGCAGCATCTATCTCTCTTTTCTTCGCAGTCATAAGAGATGAAGCAAAAGAGATAATTTCATTCACTCTAATACTTTCATTATAGTAATCGCGTGCAAATGAATATGGTTCCAGAGCTGTATAAATCTCCTTGAATGAATCTAACAGAGTGTTATACTCTGGCTTATCAGCAGCCCATTGTGCAAACTCTTTTTCAAAAGCAACCTTCTTCTCATAAGCATCTAGCTTGATGATACCACCCATCTCTCCCTGCCACTTTTTCCAAGAGTTAGATACACTTGCATTCTTAGAAGAGTATTGAATACGAACCTTTCTATCTTGATCCATATATTTCTTCTGAGCATCAAGTCTTAAAGTTCTTAAATTGATTTTGTGAGGGTTAGAGATATCAGAGATATATTTTACAGCATCAGAATAGAGATACTCCTGTGTCCTTCCAGGGAAGCCATATACCAAAGTAAAATCGCCCTCTTTCACACCTTTAGAAGAGATTGTAAAGTGTCTCTTAGGTTTATATGGAACATTATCCTTTGAATACTCTGCAGGGTCATTATTTTTATCAGCATAGACTCTGAAAAGAGAGAAGTCTCCTGTATGGCGTGGCCACATCCAGTTATCAGTATCTCCTCCAAATTTTCCAATTGATGAAGGTGGCGCACCAACAAGTCTCACATCTTTGTAAACTTTATATACCCACAAAAAGTACTGGTTACCATAATACAAAGGTTTTACATTTGCTTTAAGTCCTTTACCTTTTGCTTCTGCCTCCTCCTCAATTTTCTTTGAATTTCTTGCTACTATTTCTATTCTTTGCTGCTCTGTCATCTCTTTGGAGTAACCATCAAGAACAGCATCGGTAACATCCTCCATATACTCCAAGAATGAAACAGTCAAGCCAGGATTTGGAAGTTCCTCATCCCTGTTCATTGCCCAGAAACCATCTCTCAAATAATCATGTTCCACAGAGCTATGGTACTGAATCTGTCCATAACCACAATGATGATTTGTTATCAAAAGGCCCTCATTTGAGATAATTTCACCTGTACAACCTCCATTAAAATGGACAATTGCATCTTTTAGTGATGAGTTGTTAACAGAATAGATATCCTCTGCAGTAAGTTTGAATCCTTTTTGCTGCATATCCCCAATTCTCATCTTAATATGAGAAGGCAACCACATACCTTCATCTGCAATCAGAGAAAAACTGACAGCAAATAAGGTTAAAAACACAAATATCTTTTTCATCTGCTTTTTGTTTGAATGTTATAATATCAAAAATAGTAATTTTTTCATAAATTTGTTTCAAACTCACAAACACAAGCAACAATAAATGAAAAACATTTCAAAATACATAATTATAGGAGTCATTACTCTTTTTACACTGGCATTGGCCTGGTATTTCAGTAACATCCTCTCATGGATTCTTATATCTGCTGTAATATCACTTATCGGACAGCCAATCATGAATTTCATAAAATCCATAAAACTTGGGAAATGGCAAATACCAAATTCAATTGCAGCTATTTTAACTCTTATTATAATTATCTCAGTATTACTTGGTTTTATATTTTTCCTTACCCCTCTTATAGGAAAAATAATATCTGAAATGAGTGAAATAAAACTTGGTGACATTACTCAAAGAATGGCTATACCTCTTCAGAAGTACAATATACTTTTGCACGAGCTTATACCTACATTGGAAAAGAATGTAACAATTGAATCAATGCTTCTGGAGCAAATTAAGGAAGCAGTAAAAATTGGAGCAGTAAGTATTGCATTCAACTCTTTTGCAAGTTTTTTGGTTCACTTGTTCATCTCTGCATTTTCAATAATTTTTGTAAGTTTCTTCTTTATAAAAGACAGCAATACATTCAACAACATGGTACTTGCATTTGTGCCTACAAAATATGAAAATAATGTAAAAAGGGCACTGGAAAATGTCAACAGACTGTTAATAAGATATTTTACAGGAATTACTTTTGAAACCATACTCATTACAGCACTTAATACAACTGGAATGTGTATACTAACCGGACTGGATTTTCAAACATCTGTAGTTCTTGCTTTTATATCTGGAGTGTTGAATGTTATACCATACATTGGACCATTATGCGGAGGAGCATTTGGCACAATAATAGGAACAATCACTTTGGCTGGAAATGGGTTTATTGATGGCTCACTTGAGATTCTTCTGGTAAAATTCATTCTTATTTTCACTTTCACACACTTGATTGATGTATTCATATTCCAACCATTCATATATTCTAACAGTGTAAAAGCACATCCTTTGGAAATTTTCCTTGTAATTTTGATTGCAGGAAATATATGGGGAATTATTGGTATGCTTATAGCAATCCCGGCATACACTGTAATAAGGGTATTTGCCAAAGAGTTCTTTTCAAACTTTAAAGTAGTTCAAAAGCTTACAGACCAGATATAAATTTACCCACCCCATCCATAGCAAGGTCTTCAATTATAAAAGAAAAGCCGGGTCAAAAGTAATTTGATCCGGCCATCATTATATTTAAAGATTTGTTACTATTTAACAGTTGACATATGTTTGATTAGGTCAAGAACTTTGTTTGAGTAACCAATCTCATTGTCATACCAAGAAACAACTTTAACGAAAGTATCAGTTAGAGCGATACCTGCAGTAGCATCAAAGATTGAGGTGCGTTTGTCACCCAAGAAATCTGATGAAACAACAGCATCCTCAGTGTAACCAAGAATACCTTTTAGGTAAGTCTCAGAAGCCTCTTTCATAGCTGCACAAATCTCAGCATAAGTAGCTGGTTTCTCTAGGTTAACTGTCAAGTCAACAACTGAAACATCTAGAGTAGGAACACGCATAGACATACCAGTTAGTTTACCGTTAAGCTCAGGAATAACTTTACCTACAGCTTTAGCAGCACCTGTAGAAGAAGGGATGATGTTGCCAGAAGCAGCACGGCCACCAC
>CALCUQ010000457.1 GCA_937906795.1 uncultured Bacteroidales bacterium
CCCGCTTTATCCCTCTATCGATTTAACGCATTAATGCTTTAATGTATAATTATTAGTATCTAAAACTTCTGTTTCAAACCTTACACTACGATATTCAAGAGCCCCATATTTATAATCAAAAAATTCATCAATCGAACCTGTAAAAAATATTCTTTTAAATTTACTCATATCACTTCTTCTGCTCAATAAACTCCGGAACAGGAGTTATATACATCTCTTTAACTATCTTGCCTATTCTCCCACTGATATACTTTGTAGGGGCATTTGCTTTCCTTTTTAAAGGATTAGGCAAACACGCTGCAATTGAGGCACTCTGCACTCTTGTAAGTTTAATTGCCCTTGTCTGAAACAATCGCTGTGCCGCTGCCTCAGCCCCATAAATTCCTTTTCCCATCTCGGCCACATTCAGATATACTTCAAGAATCCTTCTTTTACCCCATATCTTCTCTATAAGAAAAGTAAAATAGGCCTCAAAGCCCTTTCTTATCCAGCCGTCACTGGGATAAAGAAAAACATTCTTGGCAGTTTGCTGACTTATTGTACTTGCACCTCTAAGCCTTTTCCCCTTCTGGGCATCCTCAACTGCATTTTTTATCTCTACAAAATCAAAGCCAGAATGAGAGGCAAACCTTGCGTCTTCTGCCACAATTACGGCCATTGCCAGATTTTGAGAAATTTCATCCAGATTCTTCCAGGTTTTATATGTCTTGAAAGAGCTGTCATTCCTATATTCATAACTCCTTACGGCCATAAGTGGGGTATAGTATACAGGTACATACTTCAATAGCAAAACCCATGATAATGTGATAATTACAAACCACAATGGGATATAAACAAATAAATATTTGACAAACTTATGTTTACCTTTGCTCTTCATTGAAAATTTTACCGTAATTTTGCAAAGATAATAAATCCCTTTTAATGAGAATTAACAAAAAAGCCATATTCTTAGTCATAGCAATAACTTTTTGTCTGTTTGGTCTGTTGCCAGATTCAGCAAAAGGACAAACCATACACTCATCACAAAGCTATAATTACCTTATAAACACAACCCAGCAACATAAACACCTCTCTTTTCTTACATCATTGGAAACAGGTGGCAGAAGTGCGGCATCTATAGGCAATTTAAGATGCAGGGAATATATTGCAAATGAATTTGAGAAATATGGATTATTACCTCTTTCCATTAAGGGATATATACAGGAATTCCATCTGCCAAAATATAGTGGAAAGGGGGGAAATGTGATTGGATATATTCCGGCCCAGACAAAAAATGCAAAATACATTGTAATAGGTGCCCATTATGATAATATTGGCCTTATAGATGATACATTATACCCAGGAGCCGACGATAATGCATCGGGAGTAACAGCTTTACTACAACTGGCACAGGCTTATGCAAAGAGGTTCAACGATTATGGAAAAGGGAAGTTCAACATTGTTTTTGTAGCGTTTGATGCCAATAATATGAGTATGCTGGGGAGCAGGACATTTGTACAAAAGAGCGGCATCAGCCCTTCTAAAATTGAACTCATGATAAATCTTGACCAGGTGGGCAGCAACCTTGTACCTCCAACAGAAAACAAAGAGTACATGCTTGTTCTTGGAGCCAACAAACTCCCTCAATGGAGCAGAAATGCATTGGAATTTGCCAACACAACATATGGGATAAACCTGCACTTGGACCATACATACTATGGCAGTAGCCAATTTTATAACATTTTCTACAAAATATCTGATCAGCAATCTTTTACAGAGATAGGTGTACCGGCATTACTTTTTACGTCGGGAATAACAAACCATACAAACAAGGAGACAGATGATCTCTCAAATGTCTCCCTGGATATTCTCAATAAACGCATTGATCTTATCTACAGATTCTTGTGGCTTATAATGCAATAAACCTATTTAAGATAATACTCAACACTTATCACCGCCCTTACATTTTTGATATACGGCGTATTTGCATCCCTGTTTGTAACAGAGAACTGCCCCTGATTAGCTCTTTTTATCTTACCTAATTTACTTTTTGAATCGGCCGCAAACTTATCTGCCGCCAATCTTGCATTTGCAGTTGCCTCCTCTATCATTTGCGGTTTAATCTCGTTAAGACCAGTAAACTCATAAGTGGTGTTGTACTCATAATCACTGCTTACCAACGCCACCCCCTTACCTATAAGTTCACCTTGCTTTGAAATAAGCTCCCTCACCTTCTGCACATCTTCAGATGCAACAGTAATCACAGATGTAACATTATATCTGTAAGTTACATTACTCGAATATCTGTCTGCCCTCAAATCCACCACTTTAGGGGCAGCAACATAAATATCCTCCTCCTTTATCCCATTGGAAACAAGATACTTTTTAACAATACTGTTTTTGGCAGTAATCTCTCCATACAAAAACTGCATATCATCACCAACCAGTTTATATACAAGAGGCCATATAACCTTATTCGCCATAACCTCCCTCTCACACAAACCTTTCACAGAAACCACCTTATCATATGACTTGTAATTATTTACAGCAATAATAATACATATGCCAAGAACAACAAGGCCAATCATTACATAAACACCACTGCAACGCTTCATAACTATAATATTTAATGTTATACAATTAACAATAAAGATAAGAAAAAGTTTAAAATTAACACACTATCCTTATCACGTTTTGCAATCACTCAGCTCCAATGAGAATCTGCCGGTGGTTGGGTACACATACCTGGCAGACAGGCTTGCACAGCAAACTGGTGCTCTTATGCTCAATTGCCCTTGAGAATATTATTTTATCCCAGAATAATTTAGTAAATTTACCGCTTACTAAAAAAGAAGCAGATGAGAAAGATTTATATTTATCTGGCTGCAGCAGTAATGTTATGCTCCGCCACAAATGTTCAAGCTCAAAAAACTGAAACACTTAAAGTTACAAGAGGCAAAAAAGAAGTTGTAAACACCGGCAACCACATAATAGTTGGAATTGCAAATCCTGGCAACAAAGTAATTGTCAACGGCACTCCTGTTCACGTTTACAAAACAGGAAGTTGGGGTATTGAATTGAAATTACAAGAGGGAGACAACCCTATATCCGTTGTAAGTGAGGGATCTGAGACTCAAGAAGAAGTAAAATTCAATGTTGTATACAACCCCAACGCAAAAGAAGAAACAGATCCAAATAAAGTTGCAAAAGAAAAACAGGAAGCCACTTTCTATCCAGCCAATCTGGTTGTCACAACAAAACCCCATGCATACCTTAATTATGGAGCTGGAGCAGACAGACTTGGTGGAGCTAAAATCAATTACCTGCCACAAGGTGTTGATTTGACAGTTGAGGCAGAGAACGCCAAACTATACAGAGTAAGATTAAGTCAGAACAGAAGTGCATATATTCCAAAAGAGATGGTTGAGATTAAAAGCAGAATCTCGCCTGCAGATAATTTTATGCAGGAAAATGTTGTATTGTCCACATCGTTTTCTGTATCCAACATTGGCAGCAAAGACAGAGTTACAGTAAGATTGCCTCAAAGAAAACCATTTATTGTAAAAGAGTATCCAGATCCTCATAAAATTGTTCTGGATCTTTACGGAGTACAGTGCAATACAAACTGGATAACACATTATCAGAACCTTAAATCTATTGACAATGTAGATATAGAGGGTATTGATACAGATGTTACAAGAGTAACAATCTACCTTAAAACCAAAACATCTTGGGGTTACTCGTTTGAATACGATGGTACAAACCTGCTACTTGATATCAAACACATGCCTGCAGGCCTGACACTTAAAGGAATGACCATTGGAATTGATGCAGGACACGGAGGTCCAACAAGTTCAGGTGCAGTAAGCAACACTGGTATAAAAGAAAAAGATGTAAACCTTAAACTTACATATATCCTTAAGGAACTTTTGGAAAAAGAAGGTGCCAAGGTAATTTTATCCAGAAAAACAGATGTTGCAATGTCTATGAGAGAAAGACAAGATTTCTTTATTGACAACAACGCAGATATAGTGCTTTCTATTCATAACAATGCAGACTATAATCCACTTACTGTTGGAGGAAGCAGCACATACTACAGATACAATGTATACAGGCCTCTGGCACAGACCATACAAAGCAGACTGATAAGCATTAACGGTGTTAAAGATTATGGAATTACCGGAAACTTCAATTTCTCATTAAGCTCAAACACATGTTATCCGTGCGTTTTGGTAGAGACACTATTCATGTCAAACTTGTGGGATGAGGAGCAGCTTGCAGATCCACAAATGCATAAAAAACTTATGGAAAGTGTAGCTGCCGGACTAAAAGATTATCTTAACTATTGTAAAAAAGCAGAAGGAATAAAATAGATGCAATTTAAAATTGAATCACCATACAAACCAACAGGCGACCAACCTACAGCCATAAAAGAACTTACACAAGCTCTTAGGGAAGGTACAGATGCCGTAACTCTTTTGGGAGTTACTGGCTCTGGCAAAACTTTTACCATGGCTAACGTAATTGAGCAGATGCAAAGGCCGGCACTTATTTTAAGCCACAACAAGACCCTTGCTGCACAGCTTTGTAGTGAGTTCCGCGAATTCTTCCCAAACAATGCAGTAGAATATTTTGTCTCATACTACGATTATTACCAACCGGAAGCCTATATGCCGGTAACTGACACATACATTGAAAAGGATCTTAGTATAAATGATGAAATTGAGAAATTAAGACTCAGCTGTTCAAGTGCATTACTGAGCGGAAGAAAAGACATAATAGTTGTATCGAGCGTATCTTGTCTGTATGGAATAGGCAACCCTGCAGATTTCCATTCAAACACAATTTCAATTGAAGTTGGAAGCAAAATAAGCAGGACCCAATTCCTTTACAAACTTGTAGACAGCCTGTATTCAAGAAATGATGTAGATTTTAAAAGAGGCACATTTAGAGTTAAAGGAGACAATATTGACATATTTCTTGCATACGGAGACAACGCATGCAGAGTAGTATTCTTTGGTGACGAAATAGAAGAGATTGAGTTGTTTGATCCCGTAAGTGGAGCAACAATAGAGTTTACACAAAACATTTCAATATTCCCGGCAAATATATTCAGCACCACAAAAGAGAGAATAAAATCTGCCGTATGGAATATTCAGGAAGATCTTACCAAACAATGCGATTTTCTGCACAGCATAGAAAAACATGCAGAAGCAAAGAGGCTTAAACAGAGGGTAGAATACGATCTTGAAATGATAAAAGAGATAGGATATTGCTCAGGTATAGAAAATTACTCCAGATATTTTGATGGAAGAGAAGCCGGCACAAGACCATTCTGTCTTTTGGATTATTTTCCCGACGACTTTATCACATTCATAGACGAGAGCCATGTAACCATACCTCAGATAAGGGCAATGTACGGAGGAGACAGATCCAGAAAAGAGACCCTTATAGAATACGGATTCAGACTACCTGCTGCAGCAGACAACAGACCGCTCAAATTTGATGAATTTGAAACACTCTCCAAACAGACTGTATATGTAAGTGCAACACCTGCAGATTACGAGCTTGTAAAATCCAATGGACTGATTGTTGAACAAGTTGTAAGACCAACAGGATTGCTTGAGCCACCAATTGAAGTAAGACCATCAAAAGACCAGATAGACGATCTTCTGGAAGAGATACAAATTAGAGTTGAGAAGGACGAGAGAGTACTTGTAACAACACTGACCAAAAGGATGGCAGAAGAGCTTGACAAATATCTGCAGAAAATGGATGTGCGATGCAGATACATCCATTCAGATGTGGATACAATGGAAAGAATTGAAATTATAGAAGATTTCCAGGCAGGAAGGTTTGATGTGCTTATTGGAGTAAACCTGCTAAGAGAGGGACTGGATTTGCCCCAGGTTTCACTGGTAGCAATTCTGGATGCAGACAAAGAAGGATTCCTGCGCAGCGAGACCTCTCTCATTCAGACCATCGGCCGTGCCGCCCGTAACGCGGAGGGCCTTGTCATTTT